>JAITRD010000016.1 GCA_031288575.1 Treponema sp.
TATTCGGTCTTTACCTCCCTCGTAAAAAAATACGGCGAACCGGGTTTATTGGATCCCAAACAGGCGCTTTGGGAATCGGAAGACACCCGGATAGCTCTTGAACGGCCTTTGACGGTAAAATATATTGACAAAAATGTTTTTACCGAGATCATAGATGAATCGAAGGTCCTGGAATCCGCTGAAATCCGTTTGCGGGAGGAATTTCTTAGTGATTTTTAACTTTTCCCTGTCCGGTTTCAAGTTTCAGATCCCCTGTGCCCGGCTGCTTTTATGCCTCCCCTTTTTCCTTACCGCCCCCCTTTCCTGTGCGCCCCGGGACGGGGGGATTTCCTTTGCGACAGCGCCCGGTACCATCGAGACTGCTTCCGGGCGGCTTTTGTCCCTGGAGCTGGAAATTGCCCGTACCGAAGCCGAACGCGCCCGGGGGCTCATGTACCGGAAAAGCCTTAATGACGGGAAGGGGATGCTTTTTGTCTTTGAAAAAGACGAGATCCTCTCCTTTTGGATGAAAAACACCCTTATTCCCCTTTCTATCGCCTTTATCGCCTCCGACGGGAGGATCCTGGAAATCCGGGACATGGAACCGGAAAGCCTTATCCCGGTCAAGTCAAGCCGTTCCGTCCGGTATGCCCTTGAGGTGCCCCGGGGCTGGTTCGACCGGGCAGGGGTTAAACCCGGGGACAGGTTCCGCTCTTCATATTAACGAAGCCGCGGAATTTTCCTTTGCCCCCGGAAAGCTTTTCCCTCCTTTCTTGTATCGCCTGTTTAAATGGGTTAAGATAAAAATAATTAACAAACAGGGGAGGGAATCGTTTTGTTTAGGGGCTTAACCCAAAGGGTACAACGCATATTATCCGTGGATGCTCAAGAAGAAGCCCGCCGCTTTAACGCGGAGCAGCTTGTTCCGGAACATATCATTATCGCCCTCCTCAAAGAGGGGGGGGGCACCGCCTGTAAGGCGCTGATGTTTCTAAGAATTGATTTGCTGGAATTCCGGCATACCATTGAAAACGGAATTCCCCGGGGGGGAGGGAGCCTGCTCCGGGGGGACGTGCCCCTGTCAAAACGGGCTAAAAACCTTTTGGAAATTGCCACTGAAGAGGGGCAGTCCATGGGGAGCGATTATATCGGCACGGAACATATCCTTTTCGCGGCCATGCGGGAAAAGGATTCCACGGTTCAGGTTTATTTAAGCCAGCGGGCGGTGGATACGGATATGCTCCGGGTGGTGGTGCAGACCACCTTTAACCACGGCCCCTCCGCCCGGCATGAGGGGGAGTTTGTCTCCTCCGAGGGGTATTCCTCCTATTTTTTCAGGCCCGAGGATAACCGGGATGAGCATAAAAGCTCCCATGCCTCACGGGTAAAAGCCGCGTCCTACGCGCCCCTCACCCCCACCCTGGATGAATACTCCCGGGATCTTACCGCCCAGGCGAAGGCCGGCAAATTAGATCCCGTGGTAGGCCGGCAGCGGGAAATTAACCGGGCGGTGCGGATCCTGGCCCGGCGGACCAAAAACAACCCGGTTCTGGTGGGCGAACCCGGGGTAGGGAAAACCGCCATTGTGGAAGGCCTTGCCCAGCTTTTTGTGAGGGATGATGTCCCGGAAATATTGTCGGGACGCCGTATCCTTTCTTTGGATTTAGGTTCCGTAGTCGCGGGAACCAAATACCGGGGGGAATTTGAGGAACGGCTTAAAAAGATCATGAAGGAAATAACCCAGGCCGGGAATGTGATCCTCTTTATCGACGAGATCCATACCATCATCGGGGCGGGAGGAGCCGAAGGAACCATTGACGCTTCCAATATGTTTAAACCCGCCTTGTCCCGGGGAAACATCCAGTGCATCGGCGCCACTACCCTGGCGGAGTACCGCAAACATTTTGAAAAAGACGCCGCCCTGGAACGGCGTTTTCAGTCCGTCCTGGTGGGGGAACCTACGGTGGAGGAAACCGTGGAAATTCTTAAGGGGCTGCAAAAACATTACGAAGATCATCACCAGGTTAATTACACCCCCGCCGCGGTCCGTACCGCGGCTTATCTGGCCCAGCGCTACCTCACCGGGCGCTTTATGCCCGATAAGGCTATTGATATCCTTGACGAAGCCGGGGCCATGCGGAAACTGGAAAAAAGCGCCCAGCCCCCGGAAATATCCGACATTGAGGCGGAGATCCTGCACCTAACCGAGGAAAAGAGCCTCCTGGTCTCCGCCCAGGATTATGAACAGGCGGCGGAAGTGCGGGACAAGGTCCGCGGCCTTCGTTCCCGTCTTGACGCGGTCCGCATCGCCTGGGAACGGGCGTCCCTGCATGAACGGGCGGTAGTGGGGGAGGGGGATATCCGCAGGGTAGTGGCGGAAACCACCGGGATTCCCCTGGCGCATCTTGAGGAACAGGAATCAAGGCGGCTTTTAAGAATAGAAGAGGAACTCCACCGGACCATTATCGGCCAGGATGACGCGGTCCGCCGTATCAGTTCGGCTATCCGCCGGTCCCGGGCGGGGATTTCCTCTCCCCGGCGTCCCCTGGGTTCTTTTATTTTCCTGGGCCCCACCGGGGTCGGCAAGACCCTTTTGGCTAAGGGGCTTTCGAAGTATCTTTTCGGGAATGAAGAAGCCCTGGTCCGGATTGACATGTCCGATTTTATGGAAAAACACAATGCCTCCCGGCTTGTGGGAGCCCCGCCAGGATATGTGGGTTATGAAGAGGGCGGGCTCTTGACCGAACGGATCCGGCGCAACCCCTACCGGGTTATTTTATTTGATGAGATTGAAAAGGCCCACCGGGATGTGTTTAACCTGCTCCTCCAGGTTTTTGAGGAGGGGGAGCTTAAGGATAATCTCGGGCATACAATCAATTTCCGTAATACGGTGATCATCATGACCAGCAACGCCGGGGCCCGGGAGATCTCCCGGGATTCGCGGCTTGGTTTTGGCACCGGCACGGGAATTATGAGCCAGCAGGAAATAGAGGCTTCCGCCCTTGCGGAACTGCGCCGTTTCTTTAACCCGGAATTCTTAAACCGCATTGACGAGGTGGTGGTATTTCATCCCCTTACTATTCAGCAGGTGGAGGCCATTCTGGATATCCAGATCCGGGAGCTTTCCGAACGGCTTGCCGAACAGGGTTATACAATCCGCATCCTGCCTGCCGCGCGGAAAATCCTGATGGAAAAGGGCTGGGATCCAAAATACGGCGCCCGTCCCATGCGGCGGGCTATCAGGAAAGAACTGGAGGATCCCCTGGCCAATTTGATTCTGGAGGCCCAGTATCCCCCGGCAACTGTTTTTACCGCCGAGGGGCGAAACGGCAAAATCCATCTTAAGCCCCAGTCCCTGTCGGAAAATTCAGATTCCTGGCCCCTGGAGGGTGAAGGAAGGGCAGACTTTGCTTCCCTTGGCCGGACCCTAAAAAGGGAAATTCGCTTATAATGAACCCTTGGGAAGGGTCATCCGCCGCGGCCTAAATAACCGTTCCCGGATACAGCACGGCGTTTTTCGGAATGACGATGATGCCGTCGATGATGTAATAGTGGCCGTAGTTGCCGTCGCTCCGGTTGAGGTCGTCAATGCCGATACGGCAGCCCTCGCCGATGCAGGCGTTTTTATCGATGATAGCTCCCTTGATAATGGCCCCTTTGCCGATGCCGATATTGGGCAGCCTGGCTTCGGCATTCTGCTGTTTCTGGATTTCCGATTCGTAATAATCGGCGCCCATGCAGACCACCCCGTTGAGGCTGGACCCGGACTCAATGATGGTCCTGACCCCCACGATGGAGTTGGTGATGGAGGCGTTGGTAATAATGCAGCCTTCGGCGGCGATGGACTGGTTCATATTGCTGAAATTCATCTTTGAGGGGGGAAGATTCCGCATATGGGTGTAAATGGGCATATCTTCATCGTAAAAATCAAACCGGGGCCTTAAGGTGGTAAGTTCCAGGTTTGCTTCGTAAAAATTCCTGATGGTTCCGATATCTTCCCAGTACCCGTCAAAAATATAGGCATTCACCTTGAGGTTGTTGATGGCCCCGGGGATGATCTCCTTGCCGAAATCGGCAAGTTCGTTGGCAAGGCATTCCTCCATGGTAGAAGCGTTAAATACATAGATCCCCATAGACGCCAGGAAAATATCCCCCTTGTTTTTTTCCTGCCGCGAATCGCTAACCGCCTTAAAATCGGAAATATCCTTGACAGGTCCCGGTTTTTCCAGAAATTCGGTAACGACATTGTTTTTGTCCACCTTAAGAATGCCGAGCTGGCTGGCGTCTTCCCGGCTTACGGTGGTACAGGCTATGGTAATGGCGGCCCCGGAAAGCCTGTGCTGCTCCAGGAGATCCTTAAGATCCATCCGGTAGAGCTGATCCCCCGAAAGGATAAGGTAATAGGAGGGGTTCTGGGTTCTAAAATGGGGGAAATTCTTACGGACCGCGTCGGCGGTTCCCTCATACCAGCCGGAATGTTCAAAGGTTTGTTCCGCCGCGAGGATTTCCACAAACCCGTTGGTAAAGGAATCAAAAACATAGGTTTGGGCCAGGTGCAGGTGGAGGGAAGCGGAATTAAACTGGGTAAGGATGTATATTTGCCTCAGGTTGGCATTGATACAATTGGATATGGGAATATCCACCAGCCTGAATTTTCCTCCAAAAGGAACTGCCGGCTTAGCCCGCGCCTGAGTCAAAGGAAACAACCGGGTTCCTTTTCCGCCTCCTAATACGATAGACAACACTTCAGACATGGTATGCCTCCTTCTCAGGAACTGGGTTATGGATAATACCAAAACGTTTCCGCGGGCGCCCTATTGGCAGGGCACTCTTTTTTATAGTATAACCGGGATTTTTCTATCTGTCGATAGAAAATTATATTTATAATCCCCTGAGCTTTGAACGGAACTTAAACCGGTTCCGATTTTATAGCCTGTTTTTATACTTTACCCCCCAAGCCCCGAGGGAGTATGATGAATTTATGGATACCCGGGCAACCCTTGAAGAGATCCTGAACAGTCCCGACTTTGCGCCGAACATTGTGGAGAACCGGCTTATCCCCGCCGCCGAAGGGGTCCTGGTACCCTTTCCCGGGGATCTGGACGGGCGTATTGCCGCGGTCCTGCGGAGACGGGGGATAGGGCAGATTTATTCCCACCAGGGGGAGGTTTGGGAACACCTGCGCCGGGGGAGCCATGTGGTGGTGGTAACCCCCACCGCTTCGGGGAAGACCCTCTGTTATAACCTTCCCGCCCTCCAGGCCCTGCTTCAGGATCAAAAGGCCCGGGCCCTTTACCTCTTTCCCACCAAGGCCCTTTCCCAGGATCAGCAGGCGGAACTGAACGAACTGGTGGGTATATCGGCCCGGGGAACCGGGGCAGGCCCGGACGGGGCGGGTTTAACCGGGGATTTTCAGCTTCCGGTTAAGGCCGCCACCTATGACGGGGACACCCCGGATTCCCTGCGGGTGGCCGCCCGGGATACGGGGCAAATCATCCTTTCAAACCCCGACATGCTCCACGCGGGGATCCTGCCGAACCATACCCGGTGGATAAAATTCTTTTCCCATTTAAAGTATATCGTTATCGACGAGGCCCACGCCTACCGGGGGGTCCTGGGCAGCCATGTGGCGGACGTGATCCGCCGGCTTAAACGGATCTGCGCCTTTTACGGCTCCCGGCCCCAGTTTATCCTCTGCTCCGCCACCATCGCCAATCCCCGGGAACTGGCGGAAGCCCTGACCGGGGAGGAACTTGTCCTGGT
>JAITRD010000226.1 GCA_031288575.1 Treponema sp.
AAACAGAAGCCGCCGGTGTACGGGCTTAAGGCCGTCCCGCACATCCGGCAGGGCCCGGGCCACAATGACCGACATGGCATAGGTAAGATAATCGTTTTTAACTTCGTCTTCTATCGCAATGGGGATAACTTTTCCGGTATCTGCCACAATATTCCTCTTTGATAAAAGGTCTTTATAAAAGTCTTTATATTAAAGGTCTTTTTATAAAAGGTCTTTCTATTTATCCAAGAAAAGTATATCATTTTATTGGGAAACAGTCGAGCAGTAGTAACGACGGGACTGTTGGCATGCTATGGGTCCGGTAAGCGGGCACGCATGCGGGCCATTTGCAGACAAATTGGTCGGCAGGCCTGAACTGACACGTCGAGGAATGCATGTTATTTTTAAAAGGTGGGTTTTGAAAGGGATTCAAAGACTTTGGCTTTTTGTTGTGGCGGGTTTGTTGGGCTTAAACGCCTGTACTATGGTAAGAGCACCGGTTGATACGTCTTTCCGTATCGACCTGAATGAATATACGCTCTATTTAAAAAACGGCTTTGAAGGCAAAGACATTATTGTCCTGCCGGATACGTCCAACGGCACCTGGCGGGCTATTCCCCCCCGGGTGGGGAATCAAAAGAAGCCGGTACAGATCAAATATTCGGGGCTTCCCGGAATACCCCGCCGGACTTTTCTCGCTCCGTTTGGGAAAAAAGACCGGGAATACACCTTCCTGATACCCTTTACCATAAGCAGGGAACAATTTGCGTTCCTTACCGAAAACAGGAGTTTCAATCCGGGCATTTATCTGGCATGCCTGGGGGATAACTGGGAGATATTCCTCAACGGCAACACAGTTAAGGCTGAAATACATCTGGACGAAGAAGGGCAGATCCGTTCCCATCGCGTCTGGCGTTCCATTTTTTTTCCGCTGGATAAGTCTCTGTTTATTCCGGGCTCCAATATCCTTGCCTTTAGAATTGTGGGAAGTCCGGATTATGAATGTACCGGCATGTTTTATGCGGATCCCTTTTATATCGATGAATATGAACTGATTACCCGAACCAACGACGAATCGATTATCATTGGCCTTTGCGGGATCTATATCTTTATGGGGTTCTATCATCTGCTGTTGTTCTTCAGCAGGCCGAAGGAACGGTATAACCTGTATTACTGTATCCTTTCGATGCTTATCGGACTATACTTACTGCTTAGGACCCGGACGATCCACGATTTTATTCCGGACAGCGCTATTCTGTTCCGGCTTGAATACGGCAGCATCATGATGATCCTGCCGGTAGTAATCGCCTTTCTGGAAGATTTGAATTTTGGGAAATATTCCCTGATCAATATACTATACGGCGCCGTATGCTTCCTCCTTGCCCTGACCCAGGGGATATTCCCCCTCTCATACGGGGAAGATGCCTTGATCGTCTGGCGGATAATTGCCGTTATGGGCGTGGCATACATTATTGGTAATGATGTTGTGTATGCCTTTTGCTGTTTGGTCCAAAAAAAACAAAAGGCCAATAAAAACGCATCCCGCCTGGAGATACTCAAGGTTTCGCTTATAGAAACACCCCAGGGCAATATCATGATAGGGACCTTTATCCTTGTTGTTACAGGGCTCATGGATCTTATCAGCTATATATTTTCACACATAGGTATTGTCCATTACAGCCGGTACGGATTTTTCATATTCACCATAACGACAACCCTTATCCTGGTCCGGCGTTTCATGTATCTGTTCTTACAGCTTGATTATATGAACAGCGCCCTTGAACTCACCAATACCAATCTGGAAACTACGGTACAGGATAGAACCCGGGAACTGGAAGAACAAACCCAGCGGGCCGAATCGGCTTCCCGGGCGAAAAGCGCCTTCCTCGCCCGGATGAGCCACGAGATCCGTACCCCCATGAACGCCATTATCGGCATGAGCGAGCTTGCCCTGCGGGAGGAAAGCCATCCAAACCTGATGGCGGAATATGTAAACGATATAAAACACGCGGGACACAATCTGCTGGCCATCATCAATGATATCCTGGATTTTTCCAAGATCGAAGCGGGCAGCCTGAAGATTACCCCGGTTTCCTATTCTCTGGCATCTCTCATCAACGACGTGATTAGCCTGGTGCGGGTCAGAATCATAGAAAAAAACCTCCTCTTTACGGTAAATGTGGACGCTTCCATCCCCAATAATCTCTGGGGCGATGAGGTACGGATCCGGCAGATCCTGCTCAACCTGCTTTCCAACGCGGCAAAGTACACCCACCAGGGGTATGTGAAACTTACCGTCAGGGGCTCCCCCGAAAAAGAAGAAGGCCTTTTATCCCTGTATTTTGAGGTTGCCGACAGCGGCATCGGCATCAAGGCGGAGGATACGGAACAGCTTTTCGGGGATTTTGTCCGGGTCGATCTTGAGCGGAATAAGGGCATAGAGGGTACCGGCCTGGGGCTGGCCATTACCCGCAACCTCTGCCGGCTGATGGGGGGCAATATTTCAGTGTCCAGCGAATACGGCCGGGGATCGGTTTTTACCGCACATATCCGCCAGTCCTATGCCGGCGGCGGGGTGCTCGCGGCGGTGGAAAACCCCGCCTCCAAAGAAAGCCTCCTCCTCCATGAAAACCCGGCTTACGCCGAATCCTTCCGCTTTACCCTGGAGAACCTGGGGGTTCCCGTAAAAATGTATGCCCAGGAGAGGGAGGGCTTTTTCCGGGAACTTGAAACCGGCGCCTATGCCTTTGCTTTTGTCTCAATTATTTTTGCGGCGGAAACAACAGAGCGCATAAAAGCCCGGTCCCTTAAAACCGTCCCGGTACTCCTTGAGGGCTTGGACAAAAAAGGCGCCATGGAGAATATGCTCCGGCTCCCTATGCCCGCCTATTCGGTTCCGGCGGCCATTATCCTTAACGGCAATATCCGGCCTGAACGGCGCTTAAGCGGACGGGTCCGTTTTATCGCCCCCGCAGCGGAGATTTTATTGGTTGACGACATCCCCACCAACCTGAAGGTTGCGGCGGGGCTTCTGGCATTGTATCAGATCAAGGCTGATACCGTCCTCAGCGGCATTGAGTCCGTCAATATGGTGCAGCAGAAAAACTATGATATTGTCTTTATGGATCACATGATGCCGGGGATGGACGGCGTTGAAGCAACCGCCCGCATCCGGGCCTTGGGGGGCCGGTTCCGGGAGCTTCCCATTATCGCCCTCACCGCCAATGTGGTTTCGGAAATGCGGGAAATGTTCCTGAAAAGCGGTTTTAACGATTATCTTGCCAAGCCCATAGAAATGATCCGGCTGGACGATATCCTCAGGACCTGGCTGCCGGAGCAAAAGCGGGAAATCCCCCATTCTGCCGCCCCTTCCCCGGGGGCGCAAAAAATTTCCTCCCCCGGGGAGGAAATTCCCCCGGTTGAGGGCCTGGATATTAAGCGGGGAATTACCATGACCGGCGGCTCCCCCGGGGTCTACCGGGAGATCCTGGAGCTTTACTGCAAAGATGTGGAGAAACGGCTGGATATACTCAGCCAGGTCCCGCGGGCAGAGACCTTGCCCCTCTTTACCACCCTGGTACACGCCTTAAAAAGCGCCTCCGCCAATATCGGCGCCGCCGCCCTCTCTGAAGAAGCGGCCCGGCTGGAAATAGCGGGGAGGGAGAGGGACATGACCGCCATTAGGGAACACCTGGATCAATTCCGGGAAAACCTTCTGGCCTTAAGCGCAAGGATACGGCAGACGCTTTCATAGAGGGCTGCACCCGCAACCCCCTGCGGGTTATTCATTCAACCTTACGGCCTGTCAGCGTTTTGCTATCTATGGCATCGCGCTTTATTTGCTCAGTACCAACCAGTAAATAGGGGATCTCCGCACCGGATAAAGAAACCTCATAGTCAATACTGCCATAATTCACGACCAGTTGCCCGTCTCTGTCCTTGAGCATTAATACATATCTGTCCTTATTTTTATTCGGCGCGAAACAAATAACAGCATCATTCCCCGCCTCAAAACTGATATTAAGGATGCCATGTTCATCATCGGACATATATACCCCTTCGGTTTGCGAGGGAATGTATACTTCCTGGAGATTCTGCCCGTTTAGCGCAATAATCTTGCCGGATTCAACATCGATGTTTTCTTGATTTTCTTGTTTGGTTAAAGTAATGCTGCCGGACAAATAAAACTGCACCTTTCCGAGCTGATCCGGTTTAAGCTCTTCCCGCATGGACACCGAAAAGGGTATCAATTCCTGAGACGGCGGCGGAAGCTCTGATGGGGACGACGGCGGCGGAACTTCCTCTTGTTCCGGCTCAGGACTGGATTTACAAGCCAAAAACACCGAAATTATGATAAATATAAAGCCTAATTTCTTCATTACATTACACTCCATTACCTATTTCGTCAAAATAATATGACAACTTGAGATCATTCTTGTGCAAAGCAAGCGTGTCCCCCTGGGGAATTTTGCCAGCCCGGCAGATCATTTTTGTTACAGTTAACTTGCTTATAAAGGTAAATGCAGAAGCCCTGGCTTCCAATTGACACAGGCCGCCTTTCCCGTGTTATAGTAAAACAGCCGGGAGGAATAATGGCGGAAACAGATTCGGAGGCGGCTGCCGCTAATACGGAAAAATACCTTATTTTCACTATCCTGGGAAGCTATTATACCTTCCCGTCCCGGTTTATTAGCGAAGTAACCGCCTTTGAAAAGGTTTATCCCCTGCCGCTCATGCCCTCCTATGTAAAGGGGATCATCAACCGGTATTCCGTACCCTATGCCCTCATTGACATCGGCTTCTTAATCAGGGAAACGCCGACCCCCGAATCGAAGGTGATAGTTTTAAAAGACACCATGGACAAGCTCGCCATTTTAATTGACGATGTGGTTGATATTATTGATATTCCGGATTCCGCCCTGTTAAAGGTTGAACAGGGAGCGGACAGGGATGTTGTCGCGGATATTATAGAATCCTCCTTTGCATGGCATGACACCCATGTTTTTGTCCTCGGCATCCGGCAAATTCTCAACCGGGTAAAAACCGATTTTGAGGCCTAGGGCTTGCGCCTATGAGGTATTTTCTATGTCCCTTTGAGGGTTTTTCCCTAGGGGTGCCGGAAGATTCTGTAGCCGCAATTATGATCTATTCCGAAGAAATATCGGAAACAATAAAAAAAGAAAAAAATTCGGGGGATCTTTTCTTTTCCCTGCCCCATTTTTTTAAGCTTGCCGGTCAAACCGTCCGGCACGGCATTATCCTGAAAACCTTCACCGAAGGAGATCCCCGGAATATCCTCCTGGTGAGTTCCGTGGAACGGGAAGCGGATATATTCCCCGAGGAGATTTTTCCCCTGCCGAAAATACTTGAGGAGTCGGATCGGTTCTCTTTTTTTACCGGCATCCGGATCGGCGGGGAGGGCATGATCGTTTTTATTGATCCGGCGGACCTTATCGCCCGGATTCTCAAGGATGCCGAAGGAGGCCCGGCGGAATGATAAAAACCCTCATTGTGGATGACAGTTCCCTGGTGCGGACGATTATCCGGGATTTTCTGGAAAGCGACGGCTCCTTCACGGTTGTCGGGGAAGCCGAAAACGGTCTTGAGGGACTGCAAAAGGCCTGGCTCCTAAACCCGGATTTGATAACCATGGATATTGAGATGCCGGTGATGAACGGCCTTGAGGCGGTAGGGGAGATCGTGAAAACCATGACCGCCCCTATTGTGGTGATCACCACCCAGGACACGGCAAAAAACGCCTACGACGCTACCGTAAAGGGGGCCGTGGAATTTTATGCCAAGTCTAATTTTACCGCCGCCGTAAGCCCTGAAAAGCGGAACGAAATTCTTTCCTCCCTTAAACGGATCGCCGGAATAAAAAGGCGGCATAAAATGGTTTCAGGCCCCGGAACTAACCGGGTCGTGGATGCCCGGGAAATCCGGGGGGTCGTGATCGCCGCGTCTACCGGGGGGCCCAAGGCTTTGACGACCCTCTGCGCCGATCTGCCGAGGGATTTTCCCGTGCCGGTAGTCCTGGTGCAGCATAATTCTTCGGGGTTTGACGCGGGTTTTGCCCAATGGCTCAATAACTACACCCCCCTGACGGTAAAACTGGCGGAAAAACAGGAAGTTCCCGAAAGGGGCAAACTCTATGTCGCCCCGACGGATAAACACCTGGTCTTAGAGGGGGGGCGGTTTTCCTTTGACGACGGGGAGCCGGTGAACAACCAGAAACCCGCGGCGGATCTGCTTTTTAAGGGCGCCGCCAAATGCTGGGGGCCGGGGGCGGTTTCGGTGGTTCTCACCGGAATGGGCGCCGACGGCGCCGAAGGCACCCGGTATATCCGGCAGGCGGGGGGGATCACCATCGCCCAGGATGAGGATTCCTCCATGATTTACGGCATGCCCAAAGCGGCATTTGAAACCGGATGCGTAGACATGGTATTGCCCCTGGACAAAATTTCCCGGCAGCTTATCGAGTTAACCAAATGAGGGGCGCTTTTTGAGCGGGCTTTTACAAGCGCCGGACCCGGTTATGGAGAATCTCTACCGCCGGGTGGAGCAGACCCTGGGAATAAGGGCCGCCGGGGAAGCTCTGGAAAAATTACGGAACCATTTGGAACAGCAGTACGGCCCGGACTGTTTTGCCGCCCCGGACTTTTATGAGCGGATCCTTTCCTTTCCCGAGGATATCTTCACCGCCGCCCGGCTTTTAACGATCAATGAAACCTATTTTTTCCGCGAAGAGGCCCATTTCGAGCTTTTCCGGCAGGAATTGCTTCCCCGCTTGGGCCGGCTTAACCGGCCTATACGGATATGTTCCGCGGCGACCTCCATCGGCTGCGAAGCCTACAGCCTGGCCATGGCGGCGGACGATTATAGCCGGACGGTGCATCCCCTTCGTTTCGGGATTGACGCCTTTGATATCAACCCCGAAGCTATCGCAACCGCCAAAAAAGGCCGCTATACGGAGAATTCCCTCCGGGATGACGGGGCCCGCTGGAAATCCCTCCTGGACCGTTATACCCGGCCTGAAGGGCCGGATTTTACCGTCGATCCCCTTTTACAGGCCCGGGTCCGTTTTTATACCCATAACCTCCTGGACGGCCTTATGGGAAACCGTTACGACCTTATTTTTTTCCGGAATGCTTTTATCTATTTTTCCGCGGATAAGCGCGTCATAATCCTTGACCGCCTGGCGGAGGCCCTTTTTAACGGGGCTTTCCTGGTGTTGGGGGCCTCCGAAACCCCGGCGGTGAGCCATCCCCTTCTCGAAAGCCAATATGCCCGGGACGCTTTTTATTTCCGGAAAGTTCCGGCAAAAACACAGGCCGCGCCCCGGGAAGGGCCGCCGATCGCGGCCGATCCTCCCTTGGCGGCGATAACGAGCCGGGACGATTCCCCTGTGCCTCCGGCACGGCCCGCCGGCAAATCCCCTTCCGGTTCGCCCCCCGCCCACCGGCCCCGGAAAAAGGCCTTAATATCCCCGCCGGAGCCGGAGGAAATCGCCGTGCTTATCGCCGACCATGCCGGGGGATATCCCATAGCGGAGAAACTGCCGGAACTGCTCAGGGAAGCCGCGGAGAAGACGGCGCGCCGGCCCGAGGGAAATAATCCCGAATTTTCCGGGAACGACCTTTTTGCCGGGGTGATTTATCTTTTAGGCCAGGAAAATTTCTCCGGGACGGATAAATTGCTTTCTTTTATCGAAGCATACCACCCCTCGGCTTTTACCTATTTTCTGCGGGGGGAATACCACTATTTTAAACAGCAGAAAAAAGAAGCCGAGGCGAGCTACAAAGAAGCGGCCGGTAAAAACGATGCCTTTTGGCCGGCCTTTTACCGGCTCTGCATCCTCGCCGCGGAGGGAAACCCGGTTCAATACGCGTATAAAATCCGCAAAGCCCTGGAAAGCATCCAGCGGGGAAAGGATTTCCGCTACGAGGTTTTTATCGGGGGCTTTTCCCCGGATTATTACCGGCGGACCCTGGAGAAACGCTTAAGCTAGGGCCTGAAAATTGCCTTTTCTTCTCTATTACCCAATCCTACATTCCGATAAGGGTATAAGAGGTATCTATGATTTTCAGGCGCTTAAAAATCACCGCCAAGTTACTGATCTCCGGCTTGGTTTTCCTCCTGCCCCTTGGGGTTATGCTTTTTATAATTTTAGGAAGCATCAGGGTATCGGCCTCATCCCTCTTTTTTATAGGCCTTACGCTGCTGTCCGCCTTTTTTGTTACCCTTATGAACGCGGCTGAGGCGGGCCGATCCGCTAAAAGCCTGAAACAGCTTTTTTGGGGCCTGGAAAATAACGACCTGTCCATGAATTTGGAGGTCCAGTCCCAGGATGAATTTGGCGAACTTACGACCGCGTTTAACCGTTTCCTCTCCCGGCTCAAAAAGACCTTTAATTCTTTTTACCAAAACGCAAACCTGGTTTCTTCTTCGGTCTTCGACCTTTCTTCTTCGGCCAAGGAAATCACTACCACCGCCAATGAACAGGCTGCCAGCGTGTCGGAAATTGTAAGCACCATGGAAAACAGCAAAAAACTTTCGGAGCAGATGGCGGTAAAAACCGCGGAGGTGGCGGGGCTGGCTAAACAAACTGAAGAGTTAAGCCGGAAAGGGGCGGAACTGCGGGACGTGAATCAGGACATGATGGAAGAAATTCGGGCCCAGAACGGGAAGATCATCAGCGAAATCAGGAATCTGACCGACATGATCCTCCGGATAAACGAGGCTATTAGCATCATCGACAGCATTGCGGACCAAACAAAACTTATCGCCTTTAACGCTTCCCTGGAAGCTTCCTCCTCCGGAGAGGTGGGGGCCCGGTTTTCGGTGGTGGCCGGGGAAATCCGGCGTTTTGCGGACAATGTGGTAGATTCGACCACGGAAATAAAACAAAAAATTGAAGAAGTTCAGGCGGCTTCCCAAAGCCTTATCGCCGAAGCAAACAACGGATCCAAGCAGATTGATCAAAGTTATGAACGGATGGTTGAACAAAAAGCGGTTTTTGAAAATATCGTAAAAAATTCCCAAAACGTCGCTACCCGGTCCCAGCAGATTTCCAATCTAAGCAAACAACAGGAATACGCTTCTTCGCAAATTTTTGCCACCCTTAAGGAAATTTCCGCGGGGGTAAAGCAATTTGTAACCGCCACGGCGTCTACCTCAAAAATAGCGGATAAGCTCAACGTTATGTCCGCGGAACTGCAGGGCGTGGTAGGAAAATACCAAATCCGGCAATAACCGCTATGCCTTGGGCCGGGCATAAATTCCGCCGGATTGCGGGGCCTTCATGGTAAAAAAAGACAAGGAGATTTTATGATAACTTTGGAAGATCGGATACGCCGGGAAGAACGGGACGGAGAGGTGATTATCAACTATTTCCGCATCGCCCTGGCAGTAATATATATAACGGGAATGACAACGATTTCCTCGGTGCAGCATATAAAAGGCCACGGCGCGCTGCCCCTGCAGGCTTATTGCGGGCCGGTTCTTCTCCTTTGCGAATCGGTAATCCTCTTTTTTTATTTACGGAAGCAAAAAATATTACCTCCCTGGCTTAAATATCTTAATGTGGTTCTGGACATGACGATCATTTCACTTTCCATATATATGAACGGGACTTTCCCCGACATTTTAATGCCCATTTCTTTTTTATCCATCCATGCGCTTATTTATGTCATGTTAATTATCATGGGGGCTTTCCGGTACAATGTCCGCTGCGCTTTTTTTTCGGGGATCTACGCCGGCGCCCTTTATGCGGTGGTGATTATCCTTAACCGGCACGTTATTGACGTGCCCTACAGCGCCCTGGTAGGGGAAAGGGAATTTCCGGTGTCTTTTCCCCTTTACAACGAAACCTTCCGGATAATAGCCTGTATCTTTGGAGGAATTGTTACGGGCATCGCCTGCAAACGCCACCAGGCGCTGCTCAATAATATGCTCAAAACCGAGGCGGAAGCGGCGGAAACGACCTCCAAAACGGTCGCGCAAACCAGGGAAATCGCCAAAACTATCCAGGAATCCACCAACGATATCTTCCACTCCTCTAAGGACATCTTCACCACCGCCAA
>JAITRD010000076.1 GCA_031288575.1 Treponema sp.
GGCAACCCGGTCCAATTCCTGCCGGTAAAAGGCGCCGATATCCTTCCCGTCCTGGATAACGGCCTTTCCCAACTGCCCCCGCAGGAGATGGTGGAGGACCCGCCGGTTTTCCCCGGTATTGACAAGCTCCCCGTCCAAAAGGGCCCGGTATTTGCCGATAAGCTCCTGCTCTTCCGCCAGGGAACGGAAGGCCTTCAGTTCCGGGCCCTCCGCCCCCTTGGCCGCCCAGGAATAATTTAAACCCGCCGCCATGGGCGTCAGGCAAGCCTTGACCCGTTCCGCCGTAAGCAGGGCGGTAAAATCATATTTCTTCCCCGCCGCCAAGGCCCGGAGCCTGTTATAAGCTCCGGTTTTATCAAAATCAACATATTTCACGATTACTCCTCGTTTTTTACACTCCCTGGACACCCTAAAACCCGGCCGAAGTATCGGACGCGGTTTCAAAGCCCCCAGGGTTTGTTAGGTTGCGCATTTAAATAAAATAGTATATATCGCCATAAGATGGATATGTTTACCTTACAAATTTTAAAAGCATATTAACCGATCTTTTTTGCATATATTTGCATAGATATGCAAAAAATCCGCAAAAACAACAGGCTGCTAGTCTTCCAACTCCGGAATGCTTTCTTTCATCCGGCTTAAAAAATCTTCCCCCGTAACTCCTTCCCGCAGGCAAACAAAAACCGTATTATCCCTGCCGGCCAGGGTTCCCAGCACCTCGTCGAGGGCCAGATTATCCACCGCCAGGGCTACCGGATCGGAATGGCCGGAATAGGTTTTGATAACCACGATATTGCCGGACCATTCTATCGAGACGTAGCCCCGGAGGAAATCGTGGATATAGGTCCGTTCCGTTTCCTGCCGCTCATCGTCCCCGGGCAGGGAATACACATAACCGTTATGCCCGTCGGATATTTTTCCGACCTTGAGGAGTTTGAGATCCCGGGAAAGGGTCGCCTGGGTAACGATAAAGCCTTCTTTCTGTAAAAGACCCAGGAGGGTTTCCTGGGACTCAATGCGGTAAGTTTTTATTAACTTGCGGACCGCCTTTAAACGGCCCAATCGTTCTTTCACCAATAACTCCCTGTATCAAAGGGCACGAATAATTATTCTTTGTTCTTGCATAAACATACAATAAAGGGGGGGAATTTTCAACAGCATATTTTGCTCTTGTTATTATTTTTTTTTTGTCGATACTTTGTAGGGGAGATCCAAAAAAAATTGGCTATGGATAATTCAAAAAAAAAGCCCGCAACCGGTTCTTCAGTCCCGCAGGAAAACCCGCCTTCTCAAAACCGGGCAACAGTCATGGCAGACAACAAAAACGACGGGAATATCGTCGTTACCTTTTCCGATAATGACCTTGAAGCCTGGGCTGATTTTATTCCCCCCATCGGGCAGGGGAGGCCCCTTACGGAGGAGTATATTGCCGTCGCGCTGCAACGGCTCAATATCGTATACGGCGTTTTGTGGGACGTTATCCGGAACATGATAGCCGCCTGTAACCAGGATCGCCGGCCAATCAAAAACGTGCTTTTTGCCCGGGGGGACAGCCCGGTAAGTGAAATAATCGAATATTTTGAGATAAATCCCCAACTGGCTTCCAATACTGAACTGGTGGAAAAAAACCGCCAGATCGATTACCGTACCCACTCCCCCTTTATAATCGTAAAAAAGGATCAGGTCCTGGCCCGGCTCAAGCCCAGGAAAGCCGGGCGGGATGGTAAAAACGTTCATGGCGCGGCGATCCCCCACAATGTCCAGCGTTCCGAGGGGGTAACCGGGGGGGGAAATACCCGGACCGAGGGAAAATTTATCCTGGCGGAAATTAACGGGCAGCTTATCGAAAATAAAAAGGTTTTATCGGTTCAGAATTCCCTGGTCATCAAGGGCGCCGTGGGGTATTCCACGGGCAATATCATTTTTCCCGGGGATGTGGTGATCGAGGGACCGGTTTCGGACGGATTCAAAATTTACTGCGGGGGTTCCCTTACCATAAAGCAGACCTTCGATGTGACCGATGTGATAACCCGGGGGGATCTTACCGTTGCCGGAGGGATAATCGGCCGGGGGCAGGCTCTTGTCAAGGTCGGGGGCGCCCTGAAAACTAAATTTATCGACAATTGCCGGGCAGCGGTCCGGAGAACTGTCATCGTGGAAAGTGAAATTATCAATTCCAGCGTCTTTACTATGGAAAACCTGGATATGGGGGATAAGGGACTGATCCTGGGAGGGGATATCAGCGCCATCCATGGAATCCGGGCCGGGGCAATCGGGAAGGAATCGGGAAAAGCCACCCGGCTCCATTGCGGCATAGACTTTACCGCCCAGCAGGAGAAGGAGAAAAGCAACAATACCCTGCGGATTCTGGCGGCAAAAATCGCCAAGATCCGGGAGCTGCTCTCCATGCCCGAGGCCGCTGAAGGGAAAAGGGTCCAAATGGAAGAACTGCTCCACCGCCTTGAAGAAGAGCAGCAAAAGGCGGGAATGAGGGTATCCGAGCTTTTGGGCCGCATCAACATTGACGAAAACGCCCTGGTGGAGGTTACCGGGGAAATCGCTACAGGAACCCTCATTGAGATATGTCAAATCGCCCTTTTTGTGGAGGAACCCCTGAAAAAGGTGAGGATCCGCTTTGATAAGATCAATGGAAAGCTGATCCACGAAAACCTGTAGGACTAACCCCGCGGGGGAGGCGGTTCCCCTTCGTTTATTCCAAAAAAACGGCAGCCGGCAAGATAGGTCTCCCCGGCCAATTGTGCGCTCTCCTTTTCCCCCCAGCGGGCAACAACAGAGGCAATGTAGGGGAGGTACCGGCTTTCATTCCGCCCGTTCCGGCGGGGCCTTTCCGGGAGGGAACGGGGAAGGAGGAAGGGCGCGTCGGTTTCCAGCATAAGCCGGTCCGGGGGTATCTTTTTTATCAGGGGGAGCAGATGCCGGCCCCGGCGTTCATCGCAGATCCAGCCGGTAATGCCGATATGGCAGCCCAGTTCCAGATATTTAAAAAGCTCCCCTTCGGTTCCGGTAAAACAGTGGACGACCATCCTTTTAATTTCCCCCCGGTACTGGCCCAGGATGGCGGAAAAATCGGCAAAGGCGTCCCTTTCGTGGAGAAAAAGGGGAAGGCCGAGTTCCGCCGCCAGGCGGAGCTGGGCCTCAAAACAGCGGCGCTGGGCATCCCGGGGAGAAAAGTCCCGGTTATAGTCCAGGCCGCATTCCCCAATGGCTACCACCTCCGGCTTTGCCGCGAGTTCCCGCAGGACCGCCCCGCTTCCCGCTCCCCAGTTTTTTGCCCCGTGGGGATGGACCCCGGCGGTGGCGTAAAGCCTTCCGGGAAAGGACGCCGCGTATTCCCGGGCAATCCGGCTGCCTGTTTCGTCGGTTCCGGTAATGATAAGGGGGCTTACCCCCTGTTCTTCGGCGGAACGGAGCACAGCCTCCCGGTCCCGGTCAAAAGACGGATGCATCAGATTGACGCCGATGTCCATAAGCCGCATATTGAATAGTCCCCTTCCATGGTTTATGATAATGTATCATATCCGCCGTCAAGGGGTACGAATAGGCCGTCAGGCTATTTGGGAGTTTTAAATGTATAGCGTCGGTTTAGCCTATTTACTTTGGCTCATTTCAGGTTTTGGAGCCCTGGGGTTTCACCGCTTTTATCTGGGGAAGATCCCCACAGGTCTGCTGTGGATGTTTACCGGGGGCCTGGGCATGGTAGGTTCCATTTATGACTTTTTGACCCTGCCGGGACAAGTCCGGGAGGCGAATCTCCGGAACGCGTTTTTTACCGCCCCGGGTTCACATTCCCAAGGCGCCGGATGGCGTTATGTCCGGGACGGGGAAGCCCGGGTGGTGTCCCAAAAACGGGAAAAAGAAACCGTAGAACGGGCGATCCTGAAATTAGCCAAGGAAAACAAGGGCATCCTTACCGCCAGCGAAGTGGCCCTGGGGGCGGACATTTCTATCGACGAAGCTAAAAAAGACCTGGACCGCCTGGTTGCCAAGGGCTTCGCGGAAATCCGGGTCCGTAAGACCGGCACCCTGGTTTACACCATTCCGGAAATGATGGACCGGGACGCGCCCCTGGAGGACTTTTAGGAAAACAACCGCCCCTTCCGGAAATGGGGCCGGACAGCCCCGCTTTCAAGAACGAAGCGGAACAAAGCCCTAGCTTTTTAAAACCACCTCGGTCCTGCCGAAGCCTCCCTTTTCGGGGCGGGAAAAGTAATAATCCGCCACCAGGGGTTCTTTTTTGAGAAATTCATGGACCCCCCGTTGAAGCACGCCGTCCCCCTTGCCGTGGATTACCGAAAATTCCCAAAGCCCCGACAGGGCCGCCGCGTCAATCTGCCGCCGCAGGGTATCCAGGGCTTCCGGCAGCCGCATTCCCCGGATACTGAGTTCAAATTGGACCTGGGAACTTGCCGCGAGATCCGCCGCCGCGATAAAAGGCTTTTTTTCTTCCTCCGAGGGAGGCAGGGGCAGCAGTTCTTCTTCGGGAAAACTCATCCTGAGGGAGCCGATTTCCACAATCCAGCCGCCCTTTTTGTCCGGCCGGAGTATCCTTCCCCGGCGTTTATATTCCCCCGCCAGCACTTCAATTCCCGGCGCAAAAAAGGGTTCCCAGGAACCGGGCCGGTTTCGGGGGATGCGGCCCGCGATTTCCGGGGATACGCCGCGGGTACCGCCGGAACCGTCCCGGAGGCTTGGCTCCTCCGGGGGATAGGCTGCCTCAAGGCGCCGTTTTTCTTCCCTTAAAAGGCCGGCCTCCGTTTCCAGAGCCCTTTCCTCGTCCTGAACGGTCCGGGCCAGCTCGCTGAGGAATTCCTTAACCTTAAGGGTCTTTTCCCGGCTAAGTTCCCCTTCCTTTACCTCCCGGACCAGGTTTTCCAGGGTCTTCCGGCTTTCGGCCAGGAGGCGTCTCAGATTGCCGGCCCCCTCGGCCTTGAGGTTCATCTCCTGCTGCCGGAGCTTAAGCTCCTTAAGGTCCGCCCGGCGCCGCTCCTCCCGGAGCCTCAGGGTCTCCCGTTTCCCCGCTTCGGCGGCGGCGTCCAATTCCTGGTATTTCTTTTTAAGCCCCGAAATAAGGGCCGAAACATCCACCTGTTCTTCCCGCAAATAGGAACGGGCCTGGCCGATAAGAGCCGGCGGAAGGCCGTTCTGGGCGGCGATATCCACCGCCCGGCTTTCCCCGGGAACCCCCATGATGATACGGTAGGTCGGCGACAGGGTCCGGCGGTCAAAATCCACCGAGGCGTTTTGTACCCCCTGCCGGGTATAGCCGTAATTTTTCAATATGCCGTGATGGGTGGTGGTGATGAGCCGGCTCCGCTTTGCGATAAGGTGATCCAGGATAGCCATGGCAATGGCGCTCCCCTCCTCAGGGTCGGTGCCGGCCCCCAGTTCGTCCAAAAGCACCAGGGAATCCTCCCCCGCGGCCCGGATAATGGCCGCGATATTGGTCATGTGGGAGGAAAAGGTGGAAAGGGACTGGCTGATAGACTGTTCATCCCCAATGTCCGCGTAAATGCCGTCAAAAAAGGGGAGCAGGGTCCCCTCCGCCGCCGGCAAAGCAAGCCCCGCCTGGTTCATCAAGGCAAAGAGGCCCGCCGTTTTCAGAGACACCGTCTTGCCCCCCGTATTAGGGCCGGTAATAATCACCATCCGGGTATCCCCGTCCATAACAAGATCAATGGGAACCGCCTGGGAACCCAGGAGGGGATGCCGGGCTTGTTTTAAAACAACTTCGCCCTTCCCCGGCCGGGCAAAATTTCCCCTGGTTTCAAAACTATAACGGGCCCGGGCCCGGATTGTTTCCAGAAACAGAATGCCCCGGTGGAAGGCGGCGAGGCTTTGACGGTATCCGGCAACGCGGCCGGTCATTTCCCGGAGGACCCGGAGAATTTCCGTATCCAGGTGCCGTTTTTCAATAAGGATATCGTTATTTTTTTCAACCACATCCTCGGGTTCCACAAAAAGGGTCTGGCCGGTGGAGGAAACCTCGTGGACAATACCCTTAATCCGGCCCCGGAAGTTAGCCCGGAGGGCCAGGACCTCCCGGCCGTCCCGCTGGGAAGAGACGTTAGACTGGAGCATGCGCCGGGTCTCCTCGTTTCCCAGATACCTGGCCAGGGCGGCCTCTAAATCCCCGGTAAGCCGGCGGATCCGGGCCTTGATATTCTGAAATTCCGGGAGGTCCCGGAGTTTCCCCTCCCGGTCCAGCACCCGGAAAACCTCCCGGGGAATGGCGGAACAATCCGGCAATTCCCGGACCAGGGCCCGGAGGCGGCTTGGCTCCGCCCCGGCCTCCCCCGCCCTCCGGCCTTCGCCCGGGCAAAGCCATTTTCCCAGGGCCATTCCCCGCTCGACAAAGACGGCCAAGGCATAGGCCTCATCCAATTCCAGGCAGATCCCTTCCACATCCAATTTAGGCAAAAGGAAACCGATATCCGGAAGGCTTCCCCCTCCTTCTTCATCCCCGGAACGGAACCGTTCCAGGACCTCCCCTGCCAGGGATTTAAGGGCCGCCGCTTCCCCCCCGTCGGCGAGGGGGAGGCTCCCCAGGATCTGTTCCGCCGCTTCTCCGCTCCGGGCGCAGCCGGCCACCCGTTTGAGGATGACATCAAATTCCAGGAGCCGCAGGGTCTTGTCATTCATCCTAATTTTCCTCCCAGTTCATCCCGAATCCTGAGAAAACTTTCGTACCGGTCTTCGTGGATGGCCCCCGCGGTAACCGCCTCCAGGATCTTACACCCCGGCTCGGTCAAGTGGGAACAGGAAAGGCCGTAGGTGCATTTTCCCGCCAAGGAGGCGAATTCCCTCATATAAAAGATAAGCCCCTCCTTCCCTACCCCGTCGGGCACAAAGCGCCTGATGCCGGGGGTATCAATGATAAAAGTCCCGCCCCCGGCCTCTCCGGGATCAGCCGGTTTTTCCCCGCCGGGAATTTCCAGGAGTACCGACATGGTGGTGGTATGGTTTCCCCGGTCATACTTTTCATTCAGGGAACCGACCCGGATATCCCTGTCCGGGATTAAGGCCCGGATAAGGCTGGACTTTCCCACCCCGGACTGGCCGACCAAAACCGAAATCTTTCCGCTAATCAGGGACCGCAGCTTATCCATCCCCGCGCCGGTCAGGGCGGAAACCCTCAGAAGGGGATAACCAATCCGGCGGAGATCCTCCAGCCGTTCCTCCACATCGGGGTCCCCCCCGGAAAGGTCCTCCTTGTTCAGGAGTATCACCGGAGGAATGCCGGCAATATCGGCCTGAAGCAGGGCCCGGTCCAGAAAACGGGGCCGAAAGGGAGGAGATTCGGGGGTGGTAACGCAAAGAACGAGGTCCACATTGGCCGCCAGGAGCTGGGAAGCGGCAGACCTATGGGAACCGAGGTTCTTCTGGTTAAACCGGGTAAAGACATTGCGCCGTTCCTCCAAGCTGAGGATAAACCCCTTCCCCGGACGGGCGGGATCCGCCTCGAAGAACACCCGGTCTCCCGGCGCGAGGGGGTTATAGTAGCCCTCCACCCCCTTCAGCACCTTCCCCTTGATCCGGCATTCAACCTCTGTTCCCGGGGCGGTTTCCCCGGTTTCCTTCCCCAAAACCCTAACAGTAAAAATATTCCAGGACCCCCGGATTACGATGCCCCGCATCAAAGACCGCCGCAAAAGGACCTGCCAGGGGTATTGTCCACCCTAAAAACTCCAGGCGCCGGGCAGTTTTTAGGGTAAAAAAAAGGGTGATAGGGAAGTCCGCCGGCGCCGGAATCCAAAAAATATACAGCCCTGTCCATGAATGTTATTTAAAAAGATCCTCAAAGGAGGATCTTGCGGAAACCGCCGCGTCTTTTAGGCGCTTCTCCCCTGCCGACAGGGCTTTAAAACGGGGATTCAGGGAAAACCAATCGCAAAAATTACTCCGCTCCTTATCAAAGGGCGGATCGGCCTGGGATTCTGAACAATCCCCCCGCCCGCCGGGAAGATAAAAACGGCAATTCCGGCAGGAGTGAAGATCCTTACCGCAGGAAGGACACCGGAGGGAACGGCCGAGGGGTTCCTCATCCTGCACCGGCGAGCCGCAATACCAACACATAAATTTATCATATCCCGCCGGGTTGAAGCTATCAAGGGCTTACGGTGTTTTTCCCG
>JAITRD010000102.1 GCA_031288575.1 Treponema sp.
GCAAAGCATTTATCCTTTATGGCGAAACGTAACAAAAATAGCCTGGGGGGTGAGGAAAAACCCTATCTGGGGCACGCTTGCTTTGCGCAAGAGGGTTTTTCGTTGTCCTTGAAGGCCGGATGGCGCAAAGCTTCGGTCAAGTACCCCCTGTAGAGATTTTGCTCCCCCGCCGGCGCATTGTTCCCTTCAAGGGAGATGTTTAAGCGGTAAAGGCCGTCCCTATTAAACGGAACAATAGGGCCGGCTGGGCGGGAAAAATCCCCAGGGGGTCACTTGACCGAAGCTTTGCACCATCTGACCCTCAAAGACAAGGGCAAAACCTCCTTGTGCAAAGCAAGCGTGCCCCCCATGGGAATTTTGCTCACCCAGCCGGTCATTTTTATTACGATCCAATACTTAGTTGTAAAAAGTAAATGCGGAAATCTGGACGCATGATTGACATAAAAGCCTATTCCCATAATCATGGTAAAAATATGAATGGTCTTGCTTTAGAACTCAATTCTGTACTGGACGGAACCTGTGCCGGGCGGCTCCTGTCCCAACAGGGGCGCCGGTTTTATTTCCCCAGGGGCATTATCGCCCAGTCCGCGGAGGCAAAAGCTGCCGCCCGCCTGGTTAATGCCACTATCGGCATGGCCTACCAGGACGGCAAGCCCCTTATGCTCTCGGCTATTGCCGACAGTATGCCCACCCTTACCGCGGAAGAGGCCGTGGCCTATGCCCCGACCGCGGGGGTGGAAAAAGTCCGCCGGGTCTGGCAAGACCTGATCCTTCAGAAAAATCCTTCGCTGCGGCAGGACCGGATATCCCTGCCGGTGGTGGTCCCCGGCTTAACCGCGGGCATCTCCTATACGGCGGATCTTTTTGTCGAGGACGGAAGCTCCGTCTTAACCAGCGACCCCTGCTGGGACAATTACGGGCTCATCTTTCAGGAACGCCGGAACGCGGCGCTTATCGGGGTCCCCTTTTTCGGCGCCGGTCCCGGCCTGGACATGGCCGCCGTCGGCAGGGCCCTGGAGGGGGCGGCGGAAACCGGCGTCGTCCGCGTTATCCTCAACTTCCCCAACAACCCCTCGGGTTACTCCCCGACCCAGGCGGAAGCCGAAGCCATTACGGCCCTTATCCTGAAGACCGCCCAGAAGGGGGCGGATGTGCTTGTTATCTGCGACGATGCCTATTTCGGCCATTTTTATGAGGACAACATCTTTAAGGAATCCCTTTTTGCCTGCTTCGCGTCCCTCCATGACCGGGTACTGGCGGTTAAGATTGACGGCCCCATAAAGGAAGAATATGTATGGGGCCTGCGGATGGGCTTTCTCACCTTTGGTTCCCGGGGCCTGGGATCCGAACATTACGAAGCTCTGATAAAAAAGGTTATGGGGGCGATCCGTTCCTCCGTATCCTGCGCCAACACGCCGGCCCAGTACTTTATCCTCCAGGCGCTGGAGGATAAACGCAGCGCCGCGGAAAAGGAACAGTTTCAGGAAATTCTGCGGAACCGGTACCGGATGGTAAAAAAGGTTATCAACGAACAGGGGAATCATCCGGCCCTCGACGCCCTTCCCTTCAATTCCGGGTATTTTATGAGCTTCCGCTGCCGGGGGATTAACGCCGAAACCCTGCGGACCGAACTGCTTACCCGCCACGGCATCGGAACCGTTTCTTTAGGGGAAAATTACCTTCGAGTAGCCTTCTCCAGCATTGATGAAGAAAAAATTCCCGAGGCCTACCATACTATTTACCAAACCGCCCTGGCGATGCAGGAAAAAAACGCCGTCCTGCCGGCAGGGCATTCGCTTCGCTGATATTTCAGGGATTTCGCCCGTACCGGAGGGGATCAGCCCTCCACTAAAAACTGACCAATATCCGATAATTCGGACATTTGAATATAAAGCGGCATATGCCCCCGGGAATCAATTTTGTCTAATTCCACCAGCTTGATAAAAAGCTCATTCACCAGGTCCGCAAAAAGCTGAAGGTTGGAAGCAAAATTATTAAAGGCCATATCCCGCAGCACCTTATCCGGCCCGGAATAGGAACTCGATCCGAAACGGTTTCGCAGTGTGGGGAGCAGATCCCGGCGGGTTAAAGCGACAAACCGGGCGGCCGCGGAAATCTGCTGGTACAGTTCATCAAGATGATACCCTTCATACTGGTAGTGTTCATTCTTTTCCGTCAAAACTTCAATTAAATCCCAGGCTTGTTTTTCAAGGGGAAGCTGGAGCAGCACAGGGCGGATATAACGGTTTGCAATGTTAACTCGATAATGATCGCCGATTCTTTCTATCAATCTAATGATATAGGCATTTTTTACCTGCATCTATATGATAATACTGTTTCCCGGGCTAATTGACAAGCATAGAAAAGCGACAATAGAATTTATTTATATGCGGCTAGTAAGATCAAGCATTACGGGGAAAAAACGCCCCCCCCTTTTCCTGGTTGGCCTATTCGCGGGGGCGCTTTGGGGTGCATCCTGTTCATTCCAAGAGCCCGCCGTGGCGGTACTTTGGACCGACAGGCCGGAATTTGCCATCTACGCGGAGTATTTTAATTCCAGCCAGGAACAATACAAGGTGGAAACCCGTTATTTCCCTTCCCCGGCGCAAAAATTAACCCAGCCCGGGGAATATCCTGATATTGTGGTAGGCAATTGGTTAAAAAGCACCTCCACCCGGGCCCTGTTCAAACCCCTGGACTTTTTATTCAAAAAGGGAGCCCTCAGGCAGGAAGCTTTCTATTCCCGGCTCCTGGCCCTGGGCAATATCGAAGACAAACAGTACCTTCTCCCGGTGGCCTTTAACCTTCCCGCCCTGGTTTTTGCCGAGGAACATAGTTCCCTCCTGTCCAGCCCCTTTACCGTCGGCTTTGAGGAAATAAAAAACCTGGGAAAGGACTATAACCGGGAGGGAAAGGGGACCTATTCCCGGATGGGTTTTTCCCCCGCCTGGGATGATGAATTCATTTTTATTATCGCCACCCTCTTTAATACCTCCTTCAGGGAAGCCCACCCCCTGGCATGGGACTCCATCGCCCTGGAAAAGGCGATGCTCTTTATCGCCGATTGGATAAGCGAGGCAAACGGCACTATCCAGGCGGAGGACGATTTTGCCTTTAAATATTTTTATGACCCCGCCACAAAACTGGTCCTTTCGGGCCGCATCCTCTTTACCTACATGGCGAGTTCCGAGTTTTTTACCACCCCGGAAGAGGGGAGAACCCATCTTGATTTCCGCTGGATTGCGGAAAACAGCACCATCCCCCTTTTGGAGGAAACCCTTTATTACGGCATCTACAAGGACGCAGAGGCCCGAAAAGCAAGCGAAGCCTTTACCCAGTGGTTTTTCCAGGCTGAAACCCAGCGGCTGCTCCTGGAAACGGGTAAAAAAATGCGGATAAACGAAACCCTTTTCGGCATAGGCAACGGATTCTCCGCCATCCAGACCGTTACCGAGCAAATCTTTCCCCAATTTTACCCAAAACTCCTGGGGCATATGCCGCCGGGGGATTTCCTGTCGCCCCCGAATATACTGCCCCGGAATTGGATGGCCATTAAGGAACGGGTTATCCTGCCTTATATGCAAGACCGGATCCGGCATACCGGCCCGGAAGAAATACGGTACCTGGACAAGCGGCTTACCGAATGGTACCGGATTAACCGGGAGATGTAGTATCCAAAGGTACTTATAGAATTCGTAAATCCTGCTTATTATTTTTTTCGCCCTTCCGATATTATTAAATAGAGGAGCGAAGAAAATGATCCACCGGGTAATACCGTCCAATTCTATTCCCACAATTGGATACGCCATTAACGCGTCCCGGGGAGGCAAAACGTCCTTGCCGGTGGCGCCCGCAAATTATATCTATTCCCATTTTAAGCACGTTTCCGGCGTCCCGGCCCCCGAAGGAGTCCGGGGGGTGGCTATTACGAAGCTCAAGATCCTTGATGTTCTTATCGAGCAGCTTGGCCGCATAAAAAAGAGGGGAGACAGCGCCATCGGCGCCGGCGGCCCCATCTCGGAGGATCGGGTCGACGCCCTTATTGACCAATACGAAAACCAGCTCCGCCAGGCCAAGGCCGCCAGTATTTCCATGCCCTATAACCCCGCTCCCCAGATTCCCGCAGGGGCCGTCCTTAATTTGGTCGCCTAAAAAGCCCCCGCCTTTATCCTCCGATTAAAAGTTAAACTATCCGGTTCCAACCCTTGAAAAGTATCTCCCATTTTTGTAGTATTTGTTTATACGCTATTTTATATATAGATAAAAAATTATTTATCCTAATATAATTTTTTATTTCTGTTAAAACGCTTAAAAGCAAGGAGTTTTCATGAAAGTAGAGGAACTAAAACACGCCGGCTTAAAGAAATGGGTAGAAGATGCCATTGCCCTGATGTCGCCGGATTCGGTAGAGGTTTGCGACGGCACCCAGGCGGAATACGACCGGATGATCCAAATCACCATTGACGCGGGACTCGCGACTCCCCTGAACCCCCAGACCTTGCCGGGATCGGTGCTTTTCCGCTCGGATCCCTCCGATGTGGCCCGGGTGGAGAACCGTACCTATATTGCTTCAAAAAAGCAGGAAAACGCCGGGCCGACTAATAACTGGATAGATCCCGAGGAACTGAAAAAAAATATGTCCGGCCTGTACCAGGGCTGCATGAAGGGGCGGACCATGTATGTAATCCCCTTCTCCATGGGCCCCATAGGTTCCGAGATTGCCAAGATTGGCGTGCAGATTACCGATTCCCCCTATGTGGTGGCCAATATGCATATTATGGCCCGGATCGGAACCAGGGTTTTGGATGTCCTGGGGGCGGAAGGCTTCTATGTGCCCTGTTACCATTCGGTAGGCAAACCCCTGGGGCCCGGCGAAAAGGATAACGGCAAGTGGCCCTGCGCTCCCATAGAGAAAAAGTATATCTCCCACTTTCCGGAAACCCGGGAAATTTGGTCCTACGGCTCAGGTTACGGCGGCAATGCCCTTTTGGGGAAAAAGTGCCTCGCCCTCCGGATTGCCAGCGTTTTGGCCCGGGACGAAGGCTGGCTCGCGGAACATATGCTCATCCTTAAAATAACCAACCCCCAGGGAGAGGTACGGTACATCACCGGGGCTTTCCCTTCGGCCTGCGGCAAGACCAACCTGGCCATGCTGGTGCCTACCCTTCCCGGCTGGAAGGTGGAAACTGTGGGGGATGACATTGCCTGGATGAAATTCGGCGCCGACGGTCGGCTTTACGCCATCAACCCCGAGGCGGGCTTCTTCGGGGTTGCCCCGGGAACTTCCATGGACTCCAACCCCAATGCCATGAGGACCATCAACCGGAACACCATTTATACCAATGTGGCCCTCACAGAAGATAAAAACGTTTGGTGGGAGGGGATCGGTTACGATGCCCCGGGAAAACTCATCGACTGGACCGGCAACCCCTGGGTACAGGACAAGGGCAACAAGGAGCAGAAACCCGCGGCCCATCCCAATTCCCGGTTTACCGGCCCCGCCAAACAATGCCCGGTTATCGCCCCGGAATGGGAGGACCCCAAGGGGGTGCCTATCAGCGCCTTCCTTTTCGGCGGCCGCCGTCCCAAGACGATTCCCCTGGTAAACCAGGCTAAAAGCTGGATCCACGGGGTTTTTATGGGTTCCATCGTCGGCTCCGAAGTAACCGCCGCCGCCCTGGACGTAAAGGCCGGCACCATACGCCGGGATCCCTTTGCCATGCTTCCCTTCTGCGGCTACCACATGGGGGATTATTTTAGCCACTGGATCAAACTGGGACAAAGCCACGACGAATCCAAACTTCCCAAGATATTTTTCGTCAACTGGTTCCGCAAAAA
>JAITRD010000227.1 GCA_031288575.1 Treponema sp.
TTTGCACCATCGGACCCTCCCGGGAGCAAAGACAAAGCCTTCTCGTGCAAAGCAAGCGTGACCCCCTGGGGGATTTTGCCCGCCCAACCGGTCATTTTTGTATCAAATACTAGACCTGAATACCCCGCCGGGGTAAAGTCGTGTTATGAATCAGTATATTATTGAAGGCGGGTTTCCGATAAACGGAACAATCCGGGCCAGCGGCAATAAGAATGCCGCCCTGCCCTGTGTTGCCGCCGCTCTTTTAACCGACGAACCAGTGATTTTGCGGAATATTCCCGATATTGAAGATGTTCAGGTAATGCTTGCGGTGTACCGTTCCTTTGGGGGCCGGGTTGAATCCCTGGGCCCGAATAGCTGCCGGATGAGCCTGGGGGATATCAAAACCTCGGAGATTCCCCGGGAACACGCCCGGAAGATCCGGGCTTCCATCCTTTTCGCCGGGCCCCTCCTGGCCCGGACCGGCCGGGTGGTAATGCCCCCGCCGGGGGGCGACGTGATAGGCCGGCGGCGGCTGGACACCCATTTCCTGGCCCTTACGGAACTGGGGGCGGAGGTCTGCATGAAGGAGGCCTTTATTTTTACCGCCCCCGCTTTGCGGGGGGCGGATATTTTCCTGGATGAGGCCTCGGTTACGGCCACGGAAAACGCCCTCATGGCGGCGGTCCTTGCAAAGGGGAAAACGATCCTGACCAATGCCGCCAGCGAACCCCATGTGCAGGATCTCTGCCGTATGCTTAACGCCATGGGTGCCCGTATCGAGGGGATAGGTTCCAATATTTTGACCATCCGGGGAGTGCCGAAACTTGGGGGCTGCGATTTTGAGATCGGGGCGGATTTTATGGAGGTCGGTTCCTTTATCGGCCTTGCGGCGGTAACCGGGGGGGATCTTTTTATCGAAGGCCCCCGGGTTCAGGATATGCGGGCCGCTAAAAACGCCTTCCGCAAATTGGGCATTGCCTGGGAGCATGAGGGCGAAATCATCCACGTGCCGAAAAATCAGGTTATGGAGGTAAATTGCGACCTTGGGGGGATGATCCCCAAAATAGATGACGCCCCGTGGCCGGGTTTTCCCCCGGATTTAACCAGCATCATCACCGTGGTAGCCACCCAGGTACAGGGAACGGTCCTGGTTCATGAAAAGATGTTTGAGTCCCGGATGTTTTTTGTGGACAAACTTATCGGCATGGGAGCCCGGATCGTCCTCTGCGATCCCCACCGGGCCGTTGTCTCAGGCCCCTCAAAACTTACCGCGTCGGAACTCCATAGTCCCGATGTCCGGGCGGGAATGGCCATGGTCATCGCCGCCATGTGCGCCCAGGGGACCAGCGTCATCCGCAACGTATACCAAATAGAACGGGGTTACGAAGACCTGGTTAAGCGCCTGTCTTCCCTGGGCGGCAGGATAAACGCGGATGAGGAGTTTGAGCCCCTTCCCGAAGCCTAATCGTGCTGGGCCGCCAGGGTGATAAGCATGAGGATAAACATAACAAAGACCCCGGCGCCAAAGAGGATTAGGGATTGGAAAAGGCCGAAGGAAATAACCGCCCAGATAGCCAGGGTATTGAGGATGTTCCGGTAGAAATGGAGGGCCCCGTTAAGAACCAGGGGTAATACCGCCAGCATAGGCAGCCCCACATAGCGGGGCCGCTTTTTGGCCCGGTACCGCCACCCGATGATAATGCTGAAGATGGCCATGGATAAAAAGGACGCGGGTTCAAAAATACGGTAAATGATTTCCGCCTGAAAAACCTGGGGTATATAGCCGTAGTCCCCAAGTTTTTTTTCCACCTCAAGAAGGTCCGTGATGAGCAGCCGGTCAATTCCCCGTTTTGTCCTGGCGAGGAGCAAAAAGTCCTCATAGGCAAGATCCAGCATTATCTGAGCCTCCCCCAGGGTCGGGCGTTCCGGCCCCGACCAAAGCGGTTCCCAGCGTATCTGGGAATTATCCCGGTCAAGGGCCCGCATGATAAGGATAACCCCCGGCTGGGAATTTTGGGTTACGGGAAGCAGCTTAACATAGGGAGCTTTCACATGGTAAAGGAGCTGCCCCCGGTCGCCAAGGGCCAAAAGTTCAAGATCGATTCCGTAGGAATAGTCCCCAAAAACGGAAAGGGAATTGATCCGCGCGATGAAACGCCCCTTCCGGGCCCCGGAGGATTTTATGGGCAGGGAAAAAACCGCGCCGGTAAGGATCTCCCCCAGGGTCAAGTCCATATCTTCGAGAAAAAAGGCTATCCCGTTGATGCCCTCCTCGCACATTTCCAGAAACTTAGCCACATCGGGATCTCCGGATGTTTGGCTGGGCAGGTTTTTAAAAATAAAATAGGCCCGGATCCAGTCGCCGGCGATCATCGCCTCGTAACCCTCCCGCTTTGAACGGTATTGATTGTAAGCATAGGCTTCCTGGGCATCGGGTTCTAAAGAAGATATGACGTTCCAGGTCCGGCTTGCAAGCTCCATGGCGGTGTTAAGCTCAAAACTATTGGGCCGGGCCAGGCGGCTCGCCAGGGTTGCCAGCCAGTGCGCGTCGTAGTACCGTTCTTCTTCCAGGGCTTTTTGCGCCATGGCCAGGGCCTCCGCGGCATTTACCCCTTCCCGCTGTCCCGGAATCCCCCGGTATACCGGCGTTTCCTGGTGATTAATCCGGTACAGTTCCTCCGCCCGGGCTTCGGAGTCGTAAACCCGCAGGGTCTCCATATTAATGGCCGTTTCGGTGCGGATATGTTCTATTTCAGGGCTGTCGGGCCATATCCTTTCGCAAATGGCGATAAGCCGGGCGGCTTCCCGCCATTCCTGCCGGGCGCCGTGTTCAGCCGCCTGGTTTTTCGCTATCTGGAACAGGTGCCCCTCAAAACGAATGTTAATCCGGTAGTTTTCCGCCAGGGGCAAGACCAGGAGCGACAAAAGGCCGTAGATCCCCGCGGCGGTGATGGCGAGAAAAATGGATGCCTTAAGCTGTTCCAAAAAACGGGGGGAAAAGGGGGTAAACTCCTCCTGGGGGATGTTTTTGAAGCCGAAGGGGATAATCAGGGCGGACATAGCCAGGGCCGGAAAGAAGCCGGCAATTTCCAGTACCCCCTCTATAAGCCGCCAGTGGAAGGAAAAATTGGGCAGCGGCGCCCTCTCCGAGGGGAGAATAAACCGAAACCCAAAAATTACCAGGGAAGAACTTAGCAGGTAGAGGACAAAAATCCCCACCGGAGACAGGAAGGACTCTTTTTTAATTTTCATCGGCCCTCCTGTTTTTCGCGGCCCGGGCCAAAAGGCTGTAAAACAAAGCCAATGAGCCCGAAAAGCAAAAAATTAAGGGGGTGGTAAGGGAAACATCCCCATAGTTTTGCAAAAAGGAACCAAGAAAATCCTGAACGTCCCGGCCGTTAAGGAAGGTTTCCCAAGCCAGAACGCCCCGGAAAACCAGGAGCCCTAAAAAGAGATTTGCCAGGGGCCAGCCGCTTAGGTCCACTGCGAAACGGAAGGATGCCAAAAGGAAGCTAAGGGAAAAACAATAGACGAGGAAGGGGATAAACCCCGCGTCCCGCCGGGCCTCGAACTGGCGGACGGTTAAGGCAAAGTCGGTGCCTATGCTGTTTATCTGGGCCGTTGTCTCCCACCGGAAGGAAACCGGAGGCAGTGCCGGGGGGGTATTATCCGGGCCCAGGGGCGTTTCCTGATAGGCGAGGGGACGGCCGGCGAGGGAAACCACCCGGGGGCCCCGGATGTTCGCGGGTCCCTCAAGGAGTACAATGGAGGTATCCCCCTGGGAAAAGATAAGCCCCGGCCCGCCCAGGGGCGCCGGCGTTTTAGGGTTTTCCGGGGCCGGCATATTTTTAAGCAGGACTATCCCTTCGGACAGCGCCAGGGTAAAACCCAGGGGAAACAATAAAAGGCAAAACATCGAGAGAAGTATGGGAATGCCCTTCCGGGCGGCATAACTCAGGCTTATCAGTATAGTCAGGTATAGGGCCACCGGCAGGGCCCTCTGGGCGGAGGAAACAATTCCCTGCAAGAGGGACTGCTCCCGGGGCGGCAGCAGGCGAACCAAATCAATCCTAAAATGAAGGAACTGCAACACTCCGAAAATCAGGAAGATCAGGATAAAACAGAGGCAACAAAAAAACGTCAGCCGGAACAGCATTTTAATAGAAAATTTTATTTTTTTGTCCACACCTTTAGCCTACCATGGGGGAAGTGCTAATGCAAGCATGGAATGCCCCGGAGAGCAACAACATGTTAACAACTTATCCACAGGCAAATACTTAATACTTTTATGCAACATTAATGTTTTGGATAAAAATTCGCCCTTTTTTCTTTGTTCCAAAAATGCTATTTCTTTATAATACCTGCCATAATTTCTTGTATATCAAGAAATTATAAAAAAATAAATCATTCCGCGGGCATACAAGGGAACAGGGATTGTCTAAAAACGCATACACCTGTCCGGTATCCCGGAAGATATCAACATCTTATCCACAGGAATACGCTCCGGACAAAAACAGAGAAAACTCGGGGCCTGCCGCGCAGGGGCAAAGGGAAAGGCGTTTCTGTTTTAGGGATTCGGCTTTTCCGGAAGGGATTTCATCTTTTCTTTTAACTCCAGAAGCATCATATCCGCGGAACTGTCGGATTTCTCCAGTTCGGCGAACCGTTTTTCCAGGCTGGCATTATCGTTCAGATCCTCCAGTTCCATAGAGGCCGCCGCCTCGGCCTCCATCTGGTCTACTTTTTGGGCCATACGGTCAAAGGTATCAAAAGCGGTCCGGTTCCCCGATATGTTTGAAAGGGTGCTTTGGATCTTTTGCTGGGCCTCGGCCCGTTTCGCCCGGGCAATAAGGAGGTTCTTTTTCCGTTGATTCTCCTCGATTTTGTTCTGAAGCTGCCTGAGGGATTCCTTTAGTTTATCCACCGAAGCTTTTTGGGCTTCCCATTGTTTTTGATACTCCGTTGCGGCGTTATCATGCTCCTGTTTGCGGAGAAGCGCCTCCTTTGCCAGGTCGTCTTTTCCCGCCTGAACCGCCAGCATGGCCTTCCGTTCCCATTCCTGGGCCTGGGACTGCTGGTTTTGCACTTCCCGCTCTAATTTTTTTTCATCGGCAATGGCCAGAGCCACCGCCTTTTTGGATTCAATAAGCTGCTCATTCATCTCAATCAGCAACTGGTTAAGCATTTTTTCCGGTTTTTCGGCTTTGCTTATCATATCATTCACATTTGAGGAAACCAGGGTTTTGAGCCGTGAAAAAATTCCCATTTTTAACCTCCCTCCGCTGGCGGAGAACTTGAGTCTCCCATCCTCCCGGGATGAAAGATATCCGTGATAGCCCCTAGTCCCTGTAACCTGAAAGAACCGAGTAGTGCTGGCTTAACGCCAGGTTAAACGCGTCCAGGGTAGCCCGGAATTCCGTATAATCCATGCCGTCATATTCCAGGGTGTCAATTAAAACAATCCGGTCCTTTTCCAGGGCATAAGCGCCGTGTATCACGTCATTGGCATTTAATTCCAGTAGCTTGGTAAACAATTCAAGCCGGCCCTCTTTGGGGACCTCCATCACCTCGGTGCGAAAAATAACCAGGGGATCGGCAAACATAATGGCAATTCCTTCCGGATTATGTTCCTCATCGTCCACATACCAGATATTATTTCCCAGATCCCGGAAAGTAAGGGTCAAATCAATTAAATACTGTTCGATTTTATTTTCAGCCATAACCTGCCTCCTGTTTAGAAGGGAACAACCCCTTTTGACGGCAAAACCCTTTTATCCAAGAAAAACCTGCCCCGCGTTGTCAATGGCTAAAATGGTTTTACATTCCGAACAGCGGAACCGGCCCGGTTTTGTGGCCTTTAGTTTTTTGGCGCAGATAGGGCAGACTAATATTTTGGGAAATAGGGATACCGACACCCCGGAGGAGCCGCTGCGAAAAAAACTGACCGAATCCTCCAGATTGTCCCGGATATTAAAAAATTGAGAAAAACCCAGGAGCTGAAAAACCTCGTAAACCTTGGGTTGTATTTCCAGGAGGATTAAATCGCCCCCCCGGGGTTTTACCGCCTTTAAAAAAGCGGTAAAGGAACCGATTCCTGTAGAGGATACATAATTTAAGGCGTTGCATTGAAAAATCAGGCGGGTAAAGCCGGAACCAATTGCCTTGCCGATCCGTTTCTGAAATAAATTAGAGTTATAGGTATCAATATATCCGCTTAAATGCAAAACCAAGCAACCTTCCACCTGTTCAATCTTTTGCAGCTTTATTTTGAGACTTTCATCTATTTTTTCGTCATCAAATCCCGGAACAATATCATTGTTTGTCATGACGTTTCCTTAGTCTATAATCCTTTTTATTTTAATATATTTAGATTTTATTTGTCAAATAACCCGGCCTTTTTTTCAGAATTCCAATTTCACGGGCTTTGAAAGGCCCGGGTCTTTTCCGGTACAATGAAGCATGAACCTGTCCGATGTGGTGATTATCCTGTCCCGGCCGGCGGAACCGGGAAATGTGGGGGCGGTATGCCGGGCCATGAAAAACATGGGCCTCTCCCGGCTTGCTCTCGTATCCCCGGCGCCCCTGGATGAAGGGCTTGTCCGCGCCCGGGCGGTTCACGCCGGGGCGCTCTGGGACCGGGCGGAGCGTTTTGATACCCTGGCCGCCGCCGTTGCCGGCTGTTCCCTCGTTATCGGCACCACCCGCCGCCGGGGAAAACGCCGGAAGGCCCTTACCCTGGACCCGGCGGAAACCGCCGCCTGTCTCAAAACCCGGCCCGGCCCGGCGGCCCTGGTCTTTGGCAACGAACGGACCGGCCTTGAGGCGGAGGAGCTGAACCTTTGCAGCCTGGCTTCCCACATCCCCGCAGACCGGGCCTTTCCTTCCCTGAACCTCTCCCACGCGGTACAGATCTACGCCTATGAACTTTTCCGGGCCCTGGGCCCCGCCGCCCCGGAGCCCGCCTCCTCCTGGGTCCCCCTGGAACGGCAGGAACTGGACCTTTTAGTCCGCAGGGTGACGGATTCCCTGGAATCCCTGGGGTTTTATAAACAGCCCGGCAGGGAAGAACAGGAAGGCTTTTTCCGGGATATTTTTTCCCGGGCGGGGCTTACCCGGCGGGAGGCCCAATATATGGGGGATATTTTTGCCAAAGCGGCGAGGCTGGGGCTCATTTCACAAAAAGACGGTGTATCACCAGAAGCAATTTGTAATAAAAATAGGGAAAAATCCTGAACAAACGCAGGGGGCAACTGAAACTAAAACCTATCCATTCAAGGCCGTGGTCAAAGACATACTGGGAGGGGCGTTTTTTCCGTTTTGCGAAAATTTCGTAGAGATCGCTGCACCATAAACGCAGCCCGCCGCTGAGATGGGTGTTGTTTTTGGCTATCCATTGTTCTCCCCCGTGAACGCCCTGGCCCACCAGCAACAGGGAAGGGGCGGCTTTTCTGATGGCCTGCAGCAGGGTTCCCTCCTCCTGTTTTTTAAAGGCCCCCGCATAACGGCCCAAAACGCGGAGCCGGGGAAAGGTCTGGCGGATGTTTTTTTCCGTGAGCTGGAGGATCTGTTTTTTCCCCCCTAATAAATACAGGGAAAGTTCCCGTTCTTCCAGGATGGTGAGGAGCTGCACGATAAAATCAAAGGGCATATAACGGACGGCCCGTTTGCCCGTTAAAAACCGGACGCCCCCCACGATGCTTTTGGATATGGGAATAATGAGGGCGGCGCCGGTTACATAAGAACGGTATTCGCCGGTTCTCCGGGCCCGCAGGAGATCCCAAAGGGAAAGCAGAACGATATTTTTCCCCCCCGATCCTGCCAAAAGCTCGTTGATACATTCCGCCAGGTTTTCCTGGGGCACAATATCCAGAGGAACCTTTAATAAGCTAATCCGTTCTTTTACCGCGGGTTGTTCGCCATCCACGCTGCGTTCTCCAAAAGAATAGTCCGAACCGCCGCCGCCCCGTACAGGGCGGCGGTTTCTGTCCTTAAAACCGTATTACCTAAAAGTATAGCTTTAAACCCCGCCGCAAGAAACCGGGATACCTCCCCGGGAGAAAATCCCCCTTCGGGGCCCACCGCCAGGGCGATAAACTCAGGGACAGGTTTAAGATAACCATGTAGGGTACCCTGTTCAAGGGGGCTTTGATGCAGCAGGAGCCCCAGGATGCCGGGGTAACGGCCCTTCAGGGTTTCCCAATATTCAAATAAGGCTTCCGCCGTGCGGGGGACCCGGACAAGGGTGGCAACGGCGGATCCGCTTTGCTGCCGGGCCTCCCGGATAATCCGCGCCCACCGTTCCGTCTTTCTTTCCCATTCCGGGGCATCTTTTATTTTAGGAACCGAATGTTCGGCGGCAAAGGGGACAATCTCGGCGATGCCCCCCTCCGCGGCCTGCCGCATGATCAGATCCATCTTCGTCCCCTTGGGCAGGGCCAAAAAGAGGGCTATAGGCGGCAGGCTGTCCCCGGCGGGGCTCCGGTTAAAAAGGCATTCGCCTGTCAGGCAGTTTCCGTCCAGGGACTTGATCCGCAGCGCCGCCTCTTCCCCCCCGGGCAAGCGGACATCAAAAACGGCCCCCGGGTTAAGGCGCCTGACCCGGGCCAGATAATGATAATCCTTCCCCCTCAAACAGACTAAACCCTGAGGATCGGGAGCTTCCGGCAATATAAAACATTTCATGCTTTAGGACGCCAGGGGGATATCCTCTTCCAGGGCGGCTTCTTCCTGCAAGGCTTTGAGGGTTTTGGAGGTCCGCATCAAAGCGCCGTAGGTCCCTCCTTGAAGGATCTTCACCGCTTCCTGGAGCTGGACATCATACTCCAGATCATATACCGGGGCAATTGCGGTCCGGTTTTGTTCGTTCCTGATAAGCCGGCTCAGCAGGGATTGGTCCAGGCCGTATTCGGCATTAAGCTGCCGGGCAAAGGAATTGATGGCGTTTCTGTCGGCCTTGGGATTGGCCGCCACAAAGGCGGGAATCCGGTTTGCCAGGATGAGTTCGTTGAGCTTTTCCATGTCGGCATCGGTAAATTCCGGAAATTTTACTTCCAAATCCGGGGGAATGCCGATTTTGTCGATATTCACGTCGCTGGGGGTATAATAGCGGGCGGTGGTAATTTTGAATCCCGATTTATCCAGGGGGTATACCTGCTGGACCGATCCCTTCCCGAAGGATTTTTCCCCCACCAGGTAGGCCCTGCCCCGGTCTTTGAGGGCCCCGGCGACAATTTCCGAGGCCGAAGCCGAGCCCCGGTTGATAAGCACGATAATCGGGATATCCGCCGCCACCGCGGCATTCCGGCGGGCGTTAAAAACGGCGTTCTCCCCGGGAATCCGGGACTTCGTGCTGACCACCACCCCCCCGTCCAGGAAAATATCCCCAATGCCAACGGCGGATTGCAGGAGCCCCCCGTAGTTATTCCGCAGGTCCAGGATAAGCCCCGTGAATTTTTTGGCTTTAAACTCCCCCACCGCTTCCTTTGCCCGGTCTACGGTCATGGGGGTAAAGGTGATGAGCCGGAGGTAGCCGATATTGCCGATCATGGCGTGTTTCGTGGTAGGCACCTCAATAATTGCCCGGGTCAGGGAGACGGGAAATTCCAATTTTTCGCCCCGCCGGATGAGGAGCTTAAGCTCTACCCCCGGGGTTCCCCGCAGCCGGGCGAGTACCTCATCCATGGTAAGGGCGTCCGTGGACTCCCCGTTTATTTCGACAATCAGGTCCCCCGGGGAAATTCCCGCCCGCCAGCCCGGGGTATCCTCAATGGGAGAAGCCACCTCCACATAAGGGGGTTTTCCGTCGGGCCGTTCTCCCAGGGGTTTGGAAATATAGAGGCCCACCCCGCCGAAACTCCCCTGGGTGGTATCATTCAAGTCCTCCATATCCGATTCCGCCAGGAAGGATGAATAGGGATCCCCCAGGGCGTTAAGCATTCC
>JAITRD010000228.1 GCA_031288575.1 Treponema sp.
GAAACACCTGTTGCCTCCTAAGCCTTATTTGACAGCTCAAATTTTTCCATAAAACCAATAAGTTCCCGGACCCCCTCAAGGGGCATGGCGTTGTAAATGCTGGCCCGCATGCCCCCCACCAGGCGGTGGCCGGCAAGGTTCACCAGGCCCGCGGCGGCGGCTTCTTTGACGAAACGGACCTCAATTTCGGCCTGTTTTTCCTTCCCCTCGAGGGCGCAAACAAAGGGGATATTCATGAGGCTGCGGAAGGGTTTTTCCACGGGGGAACGGAAGAGCCGGGAATTTTCCAGGCAGGCATAAAAAAGGTCCGCCTTTTCCCGGTTCAGTTCCGCCATGGCCTTTACGCCTCCCAGGGCTTTGAGCCACTCCAGGACCAGGCCGATGACATAGATGCCGTAACAGGGGGGGGTATTGTACATGGACCCCTCCCCGGCGTGGATGTCGTAACGGAGCAGCGCCGGAACCCAGGAGGGGGCCCGGCCGATAAGGTCCTCCCGGATGATGACCACGGTGGTCCCCGCGGGGCCGAGGTTTTTTTGGGCCCCCGCGTAGAGGATGCCGAACCGGGACACCTCCAGGGGTTCCGAAAGGATACAACTGGAAACGTCCGCCGCCAGGGGGACGGAACCGGTTTGGGGGAGGGCGGCCCATTTGGTGCCCACAATGGTATTGTTCAGGGTGATATGGTAATAGGCGTCCGCCGGGTCCGGCCCGGGGGCGGCGGGGATATAGGTATAAGCCTTATCCCGGGAAGAGGCCCGGGTAAGGGCCTCGGCATACTTGGCCCCCTCCTCGGCGGCCTTTTTCGCCCAGATGCCGGTTTCGACATAGGAGGCCTTTTTTTTCGGGGAACCCGCCTCCCCCGCGGCCAGGTTGAGGGGGATCATGGAAAATTGCAGGGAAGCCCCCCCCTGGAGAAAAAGCACCTTGTAAGCCGGGGGAATGTCCATAAGTTCCCGAAGCAGGGCCTCGGTTTTTTCGATAATAGCCTTAAACTCCCTGGACCGGTGGCTCATCTCCATAACCGACTGGCCGGTCCCGTTGACGTCGGCCATCTCCGCCGCCGCTTTTTCCAGCACCGGCAAGGGAAGGGCCGAAGGCCCCGGAGAAAAATTGTAAACCCGTTTCATGTTGTACTCCCTTAGGACCTTGCGGGTCCTTAATGACTTATTTTTACCGCCAGAGCCCGCAGTTCGTCCATCACATAGACATTCCGCACCGCAACCTCCGGGGGCAGACTCAATACTACCGGGGCGAAATTCACGATCCCCCGGATGCCGGCGGCGGCGAGTTTTTCCGCGCTTGCCTGGGCCGCCTCGCCGGGAACGCAGAGCAGGGCGATTTCAATGGCGAAACGATTCACCGCCTCGGGAATTTTATAGGCAGGATAGAGGGGAACCGGGGACTTGAGGATCTCCACCCGGTTCACGTTGGAATCGAACCCCGCGGCAAGCTCAAATTCCCCCAGTTCAAAGGACTGGAAATTGAGGTAGGCCGAACCCAGCCGGCCGAGGCCAACTACGCAAAAGCGCCGCCGCCGGTTTAGCCCCAGGGCGGCCTTAATCGCCGGCATCAGGGTTTCCGGGTTATAGCCGCAACTGGTCCCCGCTTTTTTAGCTCCCCCCCCGGGGCCGCCGCCGTAATCCCCCCCCAGGAAGGAAATATCCTTCCTGATGGTATGGCTTGACCAGCCGGTAAGGGCTTCCAGGTTCCCGGAGGTAAGGGGCTTTTCCCTGTTTTTTTCCAGGATCCGCATTAAAAAGAGGAGCCGTTCCTTCGCCGGTTCCGGAATTTGTTCCATATCGCCCTTCTTTCTGTGAAATATTTCACAAGCAGTCTAGGGAAAATCGGCATATATGTCAAGGGAATTTAAAAAAAGAGCCACCCGGAACGGAACACCGCGCTATTTTAAATTGCGCCTTGTCCGTCCGGAGGCTCCTTCGGCGGGAAATAAAAACCGGGCGGCCTCTTACCTTAGGACCGCCCCCGGCCGTTTAAATATTACACTCAATGCCGCATTTTTTCTCGTTGGAAAGGAATACCAAGTCAATAAGTTTCATCACCCGCAAAGCCTCCTGGGTTTTCACCACAGGTTCCGCTTTGCCCTCCAGTACCGCCAGGATATTCCGGTAATAATCCTGCCAGTCGCCGGTAACCTCCGGCAGGGGCAGTTCCACGGTGGTGTCCTTGGGACGGGGCGCCATGGAACGGGTCGGCCCCGCGGCGGTGTATACGATATCCTCGGTCCATTCAAGGCTCTTTTCGTCGGACAGCTTGACGATCTTCCCCTCGCATTCCCAATTCTGAATGAGGCAGGTACCGTCCACCGCGGAGACATGCCACCTGGGCTGGACAATAAAGGAATTCATTGCCACATTAACGATATAATTAAGGCCGCTTTCAAAACGGAAAGAGGCGGTAAAATTGTCATCCACCTCCGGGGCAAAAACCTTGTGGAGCACGGCACTTACGGAGATCACCTTCTGCGGAGCGGCAAAATTAAGCATCTGGTCTATCAGATGCACGCCCCAGTCCAGCACCATGCCGCCGCCGTTTTGCTTCCACGCCCGCCAGCCGTAGAGCCCCCGGCGGGAACCCTGAACCCGGCTTTCGATAACATAGGGATCGTGGAGGATCCCTTCGGCAAAGATTTTTTTTACCATAAGAAAATCCTTGTCCCAGCGCCGGTTCTGATGAACGGTAAAAAATTTCCCCGATTTTTCTGCGACGGAGATAATCTCCTCAAGTTCCGCGGAATTTAAGGTAACCGGCTTTTCACATATCACGTTTTTCCCGGACTGAAGACAGGCAATGGAATAGGGCTTGTGGAAGTCATTGGGGGTCGCCACCAGGACCAGCTCAATATCCTTGTTTTGGTAGAGCTGTTCCGGGCTGTCAAAATGGGCCAATCCCTTTTCGCGGGCCTTCTGCACCGCTTCTTCCCGGATATCGTAAATTCCCGCAATTTCCATTTCCGGAAAATGCTTTTGAAGATTTTCATGGTGATATCCCGCCATGCCGCCGTAGCCAATAATGGCCATTTTATGTTTCATCGATCTATACTCCTTATGCCTTTTACCGCAGTAAAACCCAAAAAAAACCGGGCAAAAGACCAAAAATTTGTTTTCCCCTAGTGATAATATACTACACCCCTAAGAAAAACGAAAAAGATCTTTTTGTTCCGGCGCATGAACACCGTTATACCCCGGTTTGGGTAATATATCAAGAGAAATTGGGGGGGATAAATTTCTAGCCCCGGCGCCCGCTCATTGCGCGGCATGGAGTTTTTGTTTTATGATTAACCTATGACCGATAAGCGCTTTACCGTATTGGACCTGATCGATATGGATCTTAAGGAACATAATTCCCTAAACCTCCACTGTATCGGAGGCAGAAAAGGGCTGACCAGGGAGATCGGCGCCCCGGATATCAACCGGCCGGGGCTTCCCCTTTTGGGGTTCTACGAATCCTTTGCCTTTGA
>JAITRD010000262.1 GCA_031288575.1 Treponema sp.
CTGGCGGCCCCGGGATGGTCACGCTTTGTCCGCAAAATATAAAAGCCCCCCGCAGAGGGCCGGCTTTTACCTTCTAGATATCTCTCCCAAAAGGAACAATAAGGCCGGCTGGGAGGGCAAAATTCCCATGAGGGTCACTTGACCGAAGCTTTGCACCATCCGACTCTCTCGGGAGCAAAGAGAAACCTCCTCGTGCAAAGCAAGCGTGACCCTCATGGGCATTTTGCCCTCCCAGCCGGTCATTTTTGTTACGCTTCAAGAGCGGGTTATAAAAAGTAAATGCGGGAACCCCGCGCTGTTAATTGATGACTATCGCAAAAATAGGTATATTGTTCATATGTGTAGATCCTCCCTTATACCTGCCGGAGGTCCTATCCGGATGTGCGGTTTTTTTTTAGCGGCGCTGATTCTTGGCGGGAACGCGGGGGTTCAGGCTGCGGCGGCTGGGTTCCCCAATTTTGCCCCCGACCCCCGGGCTTACGGATACGCCCGGCAGGAAAGGGCCGGGATTTTGTCCTGGCAGGATTTGGCCGAAATAAGCCTCTGGGCTTCCGGGGCGGCCGAAAGAAGCCCGGCGGGGGGGCGTTTGTCCCGGTCCGGTTTTGGGGAACAAATCCGCGGGGTTGTGGAGGAACTGCACGCCTCACAGGCCCTGCCGGAGAATCCCCGGGAACGGGGGGAATATATCCTCACCTTTATGCACCGGAGGCTGTTAAAATCCTATGTTGAACGCCAGACCCGGCTTGACATCATACTTAGCGACGGCAGGTATAACTGCGTCTCTTCGGCGGTCCTCTACATGATCCTGGCGGTCTCCGCGGGGCTGGAGGCGGAAGGGGTTATGACCCGGGATCATGCCTTTGTAACGGTTCGGGTGGGCAGGGAATTTATTGACGTGGAAACTACCAACCCCTATGGGTTTGATCCGGGAAGCCGCCGGGAATTTCATGACGGCTTCGGCAGGGTAACGGGATTTGTTTATGTGCCTGCCCGGAATTACCGGGAACGTTTCCCCATTACCCAGTTGGAGCTGATTTCCCTGATCCTCTCTAACCGGATTGCCGAATTGGAATCCCGGAACCGTTTTGACGAAGCGGTTCCCCTGGCGGCGGACCGGGCGGCCCTGCTTTCCGGCCGGAGCCGCAATAGGGATACCGCTTTTTTTACGGATCCGGAAAAGGATCTTCTGGACCGGCTTTTTAACTACGGATCTTCCCTTATCCGGGCGGGAAAGGACGATGACGCCCTCCGCTGGGCGGATCTTGCGGAGGGAAAATATCCCGGCGACAAGCGGTGGCGGGAATTCCGTTACGCCGCGATGAACAATATCCTGGTTAAACTCCTGCGGAACCAGCGGATTGGCGAGGCCCGGGAAACCCTGCATCTGAATATGTCCAGCCTGAATCCCTCCCATTTTGATACCCTGGACACCCTGATTTTGGACGCCGAATTGACCCAGCTTACGGCGGGGATCAAAACCCTGGACGAAGCAAAGGCCGCCCTGGAAATTATCAACAATGTCCAGCCCCGTTCCCCCTTGCCCCCGGGCAGGAAGGAGGACCTGCGGACCTTTGCCCTTTTAAAGGAGGGGGAGTTTTTAGCCGCGGAAAAGGGCTGGCGGGAAGCCGCCAATTTTATCGAGGGGGTCATCGGGCAATACGGATCGGATCCCAAACTCGAAAACGGCCTCCGGGTTTTTTATTCCAACCGGGTTGCGGAACTCCACAATACCTTTGCCGATTTATACAACCACGGCCGCATGGAGGAAGCCCGGGCCATTATCAGTGCCGCCTTGGAGGAATTTCCCGACAACCGCCAGCTTATAACGGATCAGCGCACATTGGAACGCGCCAGGAGCCGCTAGGAGTGCGCTAAAGCTGGAACATAAGCCCCGCCGCGCCCGCGGCGGCAATATAAATCACGGGATGTTTTTTAAATCTCACGATAAGCATAAAAAGTATGACAAAAAGCAGGCACTCCCGCAAACGCAGCAATTCGTACCAAACCGGGGCCGCGGCATTATATAACGAAAGCTTGATGGCCCCGAAACAGGCGGCGGCCAGGAGGCCCGCGGCGGCAGGGCGGAGGCCGGAAAATACCGCTTTGACCAGAATGCTCTCTTTAAAGGCCTGAAGTATGCCGGCGATGAAACTGATGATAACAATAGAAGGAAAAACCAGTCCCATGGCGGCGACAACCCCCCCGGGAATCCCCGCCCAGAAAAAGCCCGTATAGGCCGCCATGTTTACCCCGATGGCGCCGGGCAAAGATTGGGCAATGGCTTGGATATCTAGGATCATGTTCCGGTTCAGCCACTCGTATTTGTCCGCTAATTGATAGAGGAAGGGCAGGGTCGCAAGCCCGCCCCCTACCGCAAAAAGCCCTATTTTAATAAATTCCGCGCAAAGGATAAGCAGGTTCATTCCCCCTTCCCCCTGTTTTCCCCTTTTCCTGAAGCCCCGGCTGCTTTCGGCCGGTAAAGGAAAAACCCCGCAAGCCCCGCGGCGGCGATCAGCAGCACCGGGGACGCGTTTAGGGCCGCGGAAAGACAGAAGGCAAGGATAAAGATGACAATAGCCTTGCGGTCCTTAAAAACGCCTTTAAAAAGCTTAATAACCGTGTCCAGAATCAGGGCCCCTACCGCTACCCGGATGCCCGCGAAGGCGTGCTGAACCGCCGGGATATCGGAAAAATTCGTTAAAAAAAGGGCAATGATGCTGATAAACAGGATTCCGGGAAATACGAAACCCAGGGTGGTAAGGATCCCCCCCGGAACGCCCTTTCTTTTATAACCAACAAAGGTAGAGACATTCACCGCGATGATCCCCGGCGTAACCTGGGCGATGGTATAATAATCCATTACCTCGTCCATGGTGGTCCAGCCTTTTTTATTAATGAGTTCCCGTTCAACCACGGGAATCATGGCGTAACCCCCGCCGAAGGTGAGGCACCCCATCTTCATAAACGTAAACAACAGGTCAAAATAATCCTTCAAAAAACAGCCTCCTTTGTAAACAAAAAATCCGCGAATTCGACAGGCCCCTGCGTGACGGCCGCTAGGCTTCCCCGTTTTTGGGGGGAAGAATGGCCAGGTGCAGCTCCTGGAGTTGTTTTTCATCCACCGTGCTGGGACTGTCATCCATGGGGCTTACGGCAAAGGAATTTTTGGGAAAGGCGACAACCTCTTTGATCGATGTCTCCCCGGACATGATCATGACCAGGCGGTCCAGGCCCGGAGCGATCCCGCCGTGGGGGGGAGCGCCGAACTTAAAGGCCCCGGTGAGGAAACCGAATTTTTTCTCCGCCTCCTCCTCATCAATGCCCACAATTTTGAAAATTCGCTTCTGAAGCTCCGGATCGTGGATACGAATGGAACCGGAGGCTTCCTCAAAACCGTTAAGGACCAGGTCGTAGAGGTCGCCCTTAACCGCCCCGGGGTCCTGTTCCAGAAGGGCATGGTAACGCTCCTGGGGATAGGAGAACATATGGTGGGCCGCTTCCCACCGGTTTTCCTCCTCGTTAAATTCAAACAGGGGGAAATCCACGATCCAGGCAAATTCAAAACGGAGGGACCCGTCGGGGCCGGGGCCGCAGAGCCCCAAATCCCTGCCGAGCTTGGACCGGACCGCGCCCAGGGCAATATTGGCGATTTGCCGCCGGGAATCCGCCGTG
>JAITRD010000308.1 GCA_031288575.1 Treponema sp.
GATACAATCATTTATACAGACGATACACAAACATCATGTGAATGTATGGGAAGAACTGGTTAAAGTATTTCAAGGCTCATATTCCTTCCCCTTTGACCTTTTGGCGACTGAATAGTTACAGACATTCCATAATTAAATTTACCGTCTTTTTTTTCTTCTAAAACCGGTGTAAACACGCGATAACATGGCCCTCGATTTTTAAACTTTCAAGTTCATCCCCGGAAATTTCGCGGGGGGCATAAGCCGAATTCGCGCTTATGAGTAACACGGTTTTATTTAGGTTATCAAAAGCCACCCGCTTAACTAAAAGCGTATTACCCAGGGATACCACATAAATTCCGTTTCCTTCCGCCTGGCTTTTTCTGAATATAACGATGTCCTTATCGTTTATTTTTTCGTCTATCATGCTGTCGCCGGAGACGGAGACGGCGGACAGGATGGAAGGGTTATAAGGGGCAATAAGGCATTGGGGAACAGGGATTAAACGGCGGTTTGCGTATTCCTCAATTTCCAATCCCGGCCCGGCGGCGGCGGCCTGGTCTATCAATTCAATAGATACCATGCTGGTATCCCCTTCCGAACTCGCGGAATTGGCGATGAACCAGGTAAGATCAATGTTGTAAACCTGAGCAAGCCGGATGAGCACTTCTCTTGACGGCTTATATTTTCCCCGGCTTAACATACTGCCTTGTTCTTTTGATAACCCCAGGCTTAGGGCAAATTCTTTTTTTGATAGCCCCGATCTTTCCTGGATATAGGCGTATTTTTCAGCTTCGGTTTTCATTTTTTTTACCCCCTCTTGACGGTTAAACAAACCGCCGATATAGTTAAAAATAACTTAACTTTACGGCCTTATTTTTAACTATATGATATGGCAGGTAAAAGGGCAAGCGTATGAATAAGAAAGAGAAAGAAACCGGCTTCAGCAGCCCGGCCCAGGGGTATGAAGAAAATAGCCTTGATTTTAACCGTATTTTACTAAAAAACCCTCCGGCTACTTTTATAATGGAGGCTGCGGCCTCCGGCATGGAGTGGCGGGGCATATTTCCCGGCAGCCTCCTTGTGGTGGACCGGTCTATCAAGCCGGAAACCGGCGCGGTAGTTGTGGCTGCCTATGACGGAGAATTTTTATGCCGGGAAATGGAGATCAAAAACAAACAAATCTCATTTATCAACGGAAATAATACGATAACCCCAGGGGAAGGGGAGGCGGTTATATTTGGAACAGTCCGGGCGGTTGTAACGTTATTATGATTTTCCATGTTGACGGCAATTCATTTTACGCTTCCTGTGAACGGCTTTTCCGGCCTGACCTTTATAGCAAGCCGGTAGCGGTGCTTTCAAATAATGATGGCGTGATCGTGGCCCTGGATCAGGAATGTAAAAATTTGGGCTTTAAGCGCGGGGACGTATATTTTAAGGTTCGTAAAGATATAGAGGAAAAGGGCGTAACGGTTTGCAGTTCAAATTATACCCTATACGCCGATATAAGCGCCCGGCTTAATAGCCTGTATAACCAGTTTTGCCCGGAGGTAGAAATATACTCCATTGATGAAAGTTTCTTATTTCTCCCGGATTGGCATAATACCGATTATTCGGAAATTGCCTGGAACCTCCGGGAGACCGCCGGGCGGGAAATAGGGGTTCCGGTAGCCGTAGGGATTGCACCCACAAAAACCCTCGCAAAACTTTGTAACAAGCTGGCTAAAAAATACGGGGGGGTATGCGATTGGGGGAAAATAGACCGGGATGAAACCTTAAAAAATTACCCGGTCGGGGACGTGTGGGGCATCGGATACGCCAAGACGGGATTTCTTAAAAAACATGGGATCAATACTGCCTATGACCTTAAAAAGTACCCCCTGGATAAGGCAAAAAAAAATCTTTCCATCGTGGGTGTTAGAACGGTACAGGAATTAAACGGCATAGCGGCCATAGACCAGGTACACCGGGAAAAGCGGGATCTAATTATTTGCTCCCGGAGTTTTTCAGGGGGGGTTTATCATCTGGATGAGTTGGTAAGCTCCTTAACCGAATACACGCAGGAAGCGGTTAAACGCCTACGGGATGACGGGCTTGCTTGCTCCTTCATAACCATATTCTTAATGACTAATCCCTATGATCAGGGGGATCAATATTCAAACCAGGCAACAACCCAATTTCCCAAGCCAACGGCATATCTTCCTGATATATTGATCATGGCGTTATCTCTCCTCCGGCAGATATTCCGACATGGCTATAAATACCGGAAAGTGATGATCCTGCTTTCGGGCATGGAGGACGGAAACAACCGGCAATATGATTTGTTTGAGGATACAACGGAAAAAGAAAAGCGGGAACGGCTTATGCAATGCTATGATTTACTAAATAACAAGTATGGTAGGGGGACAATACGCATGGGGGCCGCCGGCATGGCTAACGGGCAGGGTAACGCCGGCATTGTTCCATGGAAAATGAAGCGGGATTTTTTATCGCCTTCATATACAACCAGGCTTGAGGACGTGCCGAAGGTATTATAATGGGCAAGTTACTGATTGGGACAAGCGGCTATGATTACCCGGAATGGAAAGGGGTTTTTTATCCTCCGGCAATAAAGCGGGAAGAATTTTTATCCTATTATTCTGAACAATTCAACGCTTTGGAATTAAATTTTTCTTACTATGCTATGCCTGATGAAAAGCAATTAGCGGCTATGGCGGAACGGAGCGGAAAGCGGGTTATATTCAGCATAAAAGGAAATCAACAGCTTACTCATTACATTGAGATCGGGAAGTGGCGGGACGTGGCCCGCGAATTCAGGGCAGCCTTGACGCCGCTTTTAAGTGATAATCTTTTATCTTCGGTACTGCTTCAATTCCCTCAAAGTTTCCACTATGAAGAAGAAACACGGAGGTATTTAGCAAGCCTTATAAATGAGTTCCGGGATCTCCCTCTCGTGGTTGAATTCCGCCATAATTCCTGGCAGCGCGGAAAGGTGTATGAGGGCCTAACGGAACGGGGGGCCGGGTGCTGCTCGTGCGATATGCCGGAAGTAAGCAAATTGCCGTCTTTTAAACCGGTAATTACCGGAAATCTTGCTTATATGCGGTTCCATGGTCGTAATGTAAAAAACTGGTATGGGACCAACGCGCGTGAACGGTATGATTATCATTATACCGATAAAGAATTATCCGATTATATTCCGGTATTGCGGGACATATCCAGGAAAGCTAAAACCATGCAGGTTTTTTTCAATAATCACGCCAAGGGCAACGCCGCAGTTAACGCCAAAAAACTGATGATCCTTATGGCAGAGGAACATGGGGGATAGGTTATTGTTACCGGTAACTAAAACCATCCCGACCATTGACAACCCGGATTATATGCATTATATTAAAATTACCTGGGTACATTTGGGCGGCTCACAGTCGCAACAGACCTGGGGAGCCAGTCCGGTCCGCAAGGCCGGGCTTTTTTATATTATGTCAACGGTATTCCAATAGTATATCTTTTTTAAGCCGGTAAAGTAGGCGATAATCAATCCGCCGGAATAATTCCCGCGCCGGACCGTCCCGAACAGGGTTCTTAATACCTGCTCCGGCGTAAAGTCCGAGTCGATTTTAAGAAATACATTATCCGCTTTTTTCCGGGCTTCTTTGTAATTTTCTTTAATTTTCCTGATGTTGCCGGTAATCGTCTTAAATTCCATGATTAAGCCGTCTACAACCGCGTCCGGGTGCTTTACTTTCCGGGGACCTCTTTCAGGCAGTAAATAAACCTCATGTCCCAGGGCCGCCAAAATCCGTGCCTGGGCCAATTCCTTTTCAAGTATTTCGTTTTCTTCAATGCTTCGGGGGATACGGCTTGCCGCCTTATGAATACCGGAAGCCATCTCTATCCAAACTTCATTCGGGAAAAGCTGACCCGCTAATGCTGACGCTTTCAATTCTTCAATATTCCCCCGGATTTCCTCAGTTGATTTACACCGCTTCTAGATCCCTCAATAATTTATAGATTATACAACGGGCATATAAACTATCAAAATAATTCAAATTCAAATTTTTTCTTATTATCTTCAGATTCTTTAATTTGAAATAATTCTGGAGACAGGCGGGTTAAATTCATAAGTTCCCGAACACCCCGTGCATAAGCAGCCAGCTCTCCATAAAGCCGGGACTTAAAATTTTCATCAATTCCCTCAGTTAAACGGACAAGCTCATTAACTAGCTGGTCTAAAGACATTGGTGGTTGCAATGCCTCGCGGCCCTTCCTGCCGTTCCCTGGAAACCCCTCCTTATCAACCCAAATTTGTTTTAAACGGAAACCCCTGTCATTCATGCGCTTTCTAAAAGCCGCCTGTCGTTCAGCCGAAGTCTTATTCATTTTTACATCCCTCCTAATATTCAAAACAGCCTTTCATAAACCATAAAAACGAAATAAAAACCCAAAAACAAAGCAACTAACAATGCGTTATATGTAACGAAATAATATGCTATAAACCTGATATAGTAAATGGCGCACCCCCGGCTTCTTCCTTGTTTTTTGATATAGTAAATGGCGCGGCTTCTTCCCGGCTTTTTTTAATGAGCCTCCTGACCGTTGATTCCGGGATGTCTAGAGCGGCGGCCACTTTCCGGTTACTCATGCCTATATGATCCGCTATGAACGCCGTTATTTCACCCGCCTTGCCGGCAGCCTTTTTTTGCCGTGATTTAACCGATTTCTTATTTTGTTTCCGGCCCCATTCCCGCAGCCCTTCGGCGCTCATGTGCCGGGCCGTCCATTTGCTGATGCTTCGGGCTATATTAATAACCTCCTTATCAAGCATAGGCACCCTGAAAGATAGATTGATGTTCATGCCGTATTGAAAAACTGCCTCCATAAGACGGCTCTGGTCGTCAAAGTCCTGGCGCCGCCATTCGGCGTAGGCGTACATCCGGGTCTGCTCGAACACGGCACAGTTGCGGCCTAGGCCGATAACCTCTTTCTCCTGGGGCTTCCATTTTTTTATGTTGTCCGGTATGAAGTCCAAAAGCTCCGTGAGGCCCCAAGCTTTCTCATGCCATATATACACTGTCCATTTTGCGGAAAGGGGATTTTTTGATATGAGCTTACCGTATCCCGGATCGGCATCTAAGAGCCGGGTAAGACACTTGTCCACATCCGCCGCCAATTCAAGAGGCTTGCTCCGGGCCTGGCGCAGCGTGTAGACGGCCGGATCGATCATGTAAAATAAATGCTGGTGGTTATTCTCCGGGTTCCGGGCTTCGATATTCGGGGTGGGGATGTGCCATTCATCGGGCCAATACCGGCTCTGGCTGCTGTCTATGTCGAAAACCATCCAGTAGGCGCGGGTGATGGGATTGGGCTGTATGTAGGGGGCTTTTACTGCCTGGGCCTTGGGGAGGATCTTCAATATTCCTAAGTAATCCGTGCAATAGGGGCGGGGCGGGAGGTAGTTGTAAAACTGATCCAGGATCGCCGGGCCTTGACTAAACAACTCCGGCTGAATTATATTTTTTTTCATAATCGTTCTTAAGAAGGCTGCCTAAAGTTTGGCGACGACAGGCAGTCCTTTTTTATGCCCCAGGGCAATCAGGTGTTTTCAACCCCCTTATCAATAAATCCTCATCAAGTAAAGCTTCTTTCCATGTCAAGCCCGTAATAAAAATCAGTTAAAACATAACATATAACGGAAATCATAGTAAATACCCCGCTGCCCTGTTAAAAATATTTGATAAATAATAATATTGTAAGGTACTATACATTTATTGTAAGGTACCTTACAATATAAAGAAGGAGGAAAACTTCATGATTACTACCGTTCAATTCAAAACCCTGGATGATTTGTACCGGTTTTATAACGAAGCATTGTTCGGGGGGAAGCTTTCGGAATGTATTGTTAATATGTCCCGGCACAACCAGACATACGGATTTTTCGCGTCTAACCGCTGGAGGGCAGAGGAGGGCAGCACAAAAAAAATTGTCCATGAAATAAGCCTAAACCCTGATTACCTGGACCGGCCATTCCTGGAATGGCACGCTACCCTTGTACATGAAATGATTCACCTTTGGCAGGAAGATTTTGGTCATCCCTCACGGGCGGCGTACCACAATAAAGAATGGGCATGGAAAATGGAGGAGCTGGGCCTTATCCCCTCGGAGACCGGGAAACCGGGGGGGAAAAAAACGGGGCAGAATGTGCACCATTATATAAACCCGGAAGGACTATTTATGAAAGCGTTTAACCGGCTGACGCTGGAAACGCTGGAAGCGTTAAAGTTAAAATACCTGCCGGCATACCCCCATCCAGAACCGGCAAAGCGGCGGAGGCGGAGCAGCTCCGGAGAGGAACCGGGCGGCCCCGGTGAAGGGAACGGAACAGAAGGCGGGGAAGAAACAGCGGAAAAATACACGAGTAAAAATAAATATAGCTGCCCCTGCGGGAATAACGTCTGGGGACGGCCCGGATTAATAATTGTGTGCGGGGAATGTAAGGAGGAATTTGAGGAGGTATAGCAGCCAAGGCGAACCTGGATCGGCCACCTGCCCCGGCGATGCCGCGGCAGGGCCTTTCCTGATTACCCTTTTTTGCTCAACAGTTTTTCAACGTCAGGAGACATATTTGTTTTATTAAACACGCAAACAGCGCACCGGGACTGATCCCGGCACTTTTGACAGACCAAGACCGGATGAATGACCAGGGGCAATAATTCAATCGCTTTTTCGATGGTCTTTGTCATGGGCAAGCCCAGGGTATAAGACAATGACTTGACGGAGGCCGAAGCCTTGAGAGAAAGACGGGGAGTATACACCATGATACTACCTCCATAATGGAATAACCCGCGCTGGCAAACAGCGCAGGGATTTGAGGGAAAACCGCAAAGCCCCCCCTTCAATTTTTCCCCCGGAGGGAGGAAGGGAGCGGGGCGGCGCCCTCACTGACCCGGGCGCGCCCCCGACCGGACGACCGTAGGGGGAAAAATTGCCAGCCCGGCAAAAGCCCTGCTATAGCAGAAAAAAGCGGCATAAACCGGAGGCAGGCTTTGCAACGAAAGCCAAAAAGAGCTAAACGCCACGGACAAACAAATAACGGTTTGAGGGGGGAGGATAAAAAAAGAATAATGCCCCCGGACCCCGCAGGGGTTGGCGTGTTTTTTGCCCCTAATGGGAGCAAAAAACATGACAAGGGGGGATGAGCCGGAGAACGCACATTCACCGGGGAATGACATAACAGCCGAAAAAATGATACAGGTCAGCCCCTAACCGGATCGGTAACGGGAACACCACCCGGCTGGCCGGAGAGCCAGGCAAGCATATTCCAATCGCCTGAATTATAACCATCTGAACCCGGTAAAATTACACGAAAACGATCCGGGAGGGTTACATACCCCGGAATGCTTTTCCAGTTTAAATTTTCCTTCAGGATCTGGAAGAAATGGGGGGTGCAAGCGGATAATGCCAGGGGCGGGGGAGGAAATAAATCCACTACCACATTACCGGGAACGGAAACGGCATCCGTGGCCACAACCGGGGGATTGCCGTAGCCCCAGAAGGGCAGGGCCACAGTCCACGCCGGAACGATCTTATCCCAGCGGGGCCAGTTGTATTTGATAAATTCCCGGTAGGCGCATTGCTGGGTTTGATCGCCTACAAAATAAGGCTTAATCAGGCCGTTAAGCCAAATGGAACCTAAGCCTTGAAGCTGGGCATATAGTTTTTGATGGGCCTTTTGCTTGGCTGATGGCGGGGATTTTTTTTTAACATATTTCCGGGCGTAATTGGTGCCCATGCGGTATTCAAAAACTATGCTGCCTAACTTGCCCCGAATAATGCCGGTATTTATGTCGATGATTGCCATGTGAAACCCGGCAGCTACGGAATGGTATAAACGATATGGGACGATTTTGAAACCTTTTTTTTTCCATCGGTACAAAACGCGAAGATTAGAAACCGCTCCCCGGTTTTGTAATTGATATTAAGGGGGAGATTCGGGATGGGGCTGTCTTCCCTGCGGAGGTCGGTAATGACCGCCTCACGGTTTTCAAGGTTTAACACACCTATTACGATTAGATCATCAGGGGATGAACCGGCAAAGGCGTATGCCTCCAGGCTGACATGGAAAGTCTTTGCAAGAGAGTAATACAAGCGAAGCTCGGAAATGCCTATAAACGCGCTATGGTAGCCGTCAATACAAAAAAAACGGTAATAAAGATATGGGGTATCATTGCCTACAAAAATATCATGCTTCACGCCGGAACCGTCGCTTTCCGGGGGAAAGTACCCGGTAAGAATATCAGTAAAACCAATACCGTCATTGCTCCCCTGGACGATCCAGTTTTTAGGCATGAGGGAGTAAGGGGGAAGATAGGCGCGGTTCCATAATTCAATACGCTTTAAGGGACGGGGAGTATCGAGCCGGATACAGATCCAGGCGTTTGAGGGACTATCGCTTTCCCAGCAATTATCAAAAAAGGCGGGATTGGGCAGGGTTCCGTCAAAGGCCCAATAATGGCTGTAAATGGCAGAACCGGCACCATTATCCCGGTTTCCGCTGGATGTGATTTCAAAGGGGGCGGGGGTGTTAAAGCCGGTCATATCGGGATTGAGCCGCACATCGGAGGGGGAAACGCCGGATTCTTGGACGGCAAGGGTCTTTATGCCCGGCAAATTCCCATCGGTAAGGCGGAACAGGGAGAAATCAATGCCCCCCGAATTGATAAACTCCCGGTTGAGGGCCATATAATAATTAAAATTGGTTTGATTACGTTTTTTAGGGGGCTTGAAATAGGGGTATACCTGGGGGACCAGGGGGACGCCGATGGCGGTAGCCTGGCGGAACCCTTCGCGGTGGATTCGCTGGGCCGGGGTGTCGGGATTGGAGGGGGCAGATTTTGCCCGCACAACCTGGATGGACTTCCATTTCTGCCCGGTTATCGCGCCCACGCTCCCGCGAATTTCCCCGGAAATAAGCCTGATCAAAGCCATAAACGGCACAAACCTATTAAATCGCCAATAGAGGGGTAACTATCCGCTATTGGCGGAACGGCTAGGCGGTAACGGTGGCTGTAAAAGCAAGGGTCGGGCCGTTGGCAACCTTGGGCTGGGCCGCAGTTACCCAAATATAGAGGATGTCCCCCGTTGCGGTGGGTATTTCAACCTCAATGGGAACCGCGGTGCCGGAACCCCGGGCGGCCGTGGCGGTGTTGTATGTGTCCTTGGTTTTGTTGTACGCAATGGCGATCAAGGTGTCGGTAGCTTTAGCGATGCCGTAATTAGCCGGGGTAACGGTGGCGGTAACTTTGCCATCCGCAGCGGCCACCGGGGCGATCACCGCAGTTCCCAGGGGCAATGCGCCGTTAAATATTTTAATCGCTAAAGGATCGGTCGATTTGGCGGCCATAAAGGGCTGATTAAGGGCCACGAAAACATTAACCGGGCTTTTGTTGGAAACGGGCTTCGCCTGGAAGGGTTTCAATACGGTCTCGTTTATCCGGCTTGCAAGCTGATTCAGAATTTTGAATGATGCGCGGACTTCAACCTGTTCCGGCGTTTTCGCGTCCTTTGGTATGACGTATGCGCGGACATAGGATTTCCCTTTCCATTTTGCTCCTACCATACCGCCGATCTTGTTGCGAAGTTCGCCGCTGATTAAGTTTGTAATAGCCATTAACCGGCCTCCTCACCTATAATATTGGGTTTTATTAAAAACGATAATATCGCAATAATACATAAATTTCTACTGCTCCAAATAACCGACGGTAAAGGGGGAGCCGAAAAAATAACGGTTGTCATTTGGATGATTGCCGATAACAAATTGGGCGGTCCCGCAGGGGGGAGTTACCGGGACATAAGGGGTATCCTGCCACAGGTAGGGGAAATCCTCAGTACCATAAAACATGGGATTCTCCGGCAAGTGGGAAGCGACTGAACCCTGGCCCGTGAATTTTACAAAGAAATTTGACGCAAAATCATTTTGATCATCGTTATCATACCAAAACTGAAATACAGCGTAATAATCATTACCGGAATCGTGTTCCTGCATAACTACAAATTCGCATTGGGAAAAAAATCCAGGAGGCGCGATTATTTGGGATACCCTGAGCGTTACCGGATCAGATTTTTCGGTCTGCCCGTCAAGGATAACCCAGGTAAGGATCGGATCAACCGTGGAAACCGCGCCAGCCCCGGCAAGAACAAATGAAGCGGTCGGGCTATAAGGGGCCGTCCAGGACGTACCGGAGGGGTGACCGTTAAGCGCGACATGGGCGGTATATTTAATTGTTTTCCCGGCGATCCAGGAAGGCATGAAACTTGTATTAAAATTAAACCTTACCCGCAACGGTTCTTGGATTTTCCAGAACTCCTCATAGATCAGCATATTGGCGGCCACATCATCAGCGGAAGGAGAGAAATAATCGGGCGGGGCCTCGCCCTTTACCGTGCAAAGGGTCATTCCGGCGTAAAGCTTGCCGGAACGGTCGAGGAGGAAATACCCTATATCTTCGCTGCCGTCTACAACGGACCAATAGGGGGCGGCCTGGGCGGTTTCCGTTACCGGGAACTGGACGATCACCCAGTTTTCCGGGGGGCCTGAGACCAGGCCGTAAACCAGGCATACCACGGCGGAATTATCCAGGGCGGCGGGAGCCTCATCAAACTGAAAAAAAGCCGCCTGTTCCCAGGGACGTACCGTGTATGTGGCCGGGTACTGTTTTGTTGCGCCGTGTTTAACAACGGCGTACCCGGCATCATAATCTGCTGAACCGTCAAAAAGGCCCTGGTTGCATTTGGTATAATAATTCCATAGGGCCTGGGGCTTTAACCAGTCGGAAGGATAAACGGATAAAACATATTTTGCCCATTGGCGGTAAGCCCGTGATAAATTTAAGAGGATAGGCTTATTAATTAATTCGGCCTGATCGTTGGTCAAGCCTTCCGGCTGTTTCGTCCTTACGACACATTTCATGCCGTGGGTCTGGTACTGGAGTTGGCCGATTTTCCCGCTGGCTGTGCCGGTGATTAAATTTATTCTTCCCATGCCGCTAGTTTCCTTCCCCTATCATACCGGGAAAAACCGGGGAAATTAAAGGAGGGGAGGAAAAAAAACGCGCCGGGGAAGGGGAAAAAATACCCCTTTGAAGCGCAAAAAACGGCCCGTGGAGCCGTTTTTTCAGAAAAAAGGCATTATGGTATGGATAACGAAAGAAAACACCTTAGAACGTTGATACGAGCGTAAAAAAGGGGTAATAGCGGCGGGTCAGGGAGGCGGAACGGCGCGGCGGAGCCGGGTAATCTTCACCCGGCCCCCGGCGGGGGCGGGAACCGCTACCGCCGGGGGACACACGCAGCGGCCCCTTCAGCGGTTACGGAAAAAAAGCAACTTAAACCGCCAGGAACCAGGTCTCACCTGGAAAATAAACGCTAACACTATAACACAAAAAAGCAACGGAATACAGAATCCGGCGGGGGGGGCGTTTAACGCTCCCCCCGGCAAGGGGGGGGCTATAGCCTACCCCTTGCTGTTCAGGCCGGCGATCAAGGGGAACCGGATCGCAGCAGCGGCCCGGGGCCTGGGGGAAGGGGCCGCCAGCTAAGGCATCACCGGAGACAAGGCGGACATTGCGGAAAAATGCATCGGCAAGCGGAGCGGAGCGGGCGGGGCATGATGAAAGACGCGCCAACGGGCGGGCAGATTACGCCCCTCTGCGGCGGCGGGCGGACGGGGAGGCATGGAAGCCGACAGCCGGGAAAAAAAACACCGGCATGGACGCCGGTGTTTTTTTTTTCCTTACGGCCACCGACCACGGGGAGGGGGCTGTACCCCCCCCTTTGAGCGGTTGATGAAGGGTTTGCGACCAAAGGGAGCGGACCCCACCTATTGCTCTTTGAGAGGGGGAAGCCCAGCGGCGAGGGGGGGGGACAATGGGGGCCGTCCGCCCGCCGCCGCCGGAGCCCGATCAGCATGACGGAAGCTCGCGGCCCTGGGCGGGCTGACCACAGGCCACCTTCATGTCTTCCCTGATCACGCACCGATTTTTGGGATTCACCAGGGGGAAGATATAAGGGAGGGGCAGCGGTTTTTAAGCAACGGAAATTTGGCAGCCCGGCAGCCCGGTCATTTTAAAGGCATGAAAACACAGAACCGGAAATTCGACGCTTAAAAAAAAAAAGGCCCGGTATTTCCCGATAAGAAAGAAGCCGGAAAAACCGGGGGCAGGACAATCCGGCCTCCCCTTCTTTAACGGAATATGACAAATGTCATTTTTCCTGCGGCCTCATACAGGGGGGGGAAAAGACAACGGCAACCGGAAAATCCGGGCGGAAGATTTTTATAACCGGCAACGGATAAACCCGGAAGGCGGCCGGGCCAGGCCCATCGTCCGTGAAACCTCGCAAAGCGGACCCGGCCCGGAAAAAGAGGAATACCGTTAAAAACCCGGATCTGGTTGTTTCATTGCTGGTAAACAAAGAACTTATAAATGAAAACTGCGGTTAAAGGCAATTTGCGGCAACGTGAAACAAAAGAATACGGAAAATCCGGGGGCAGGAAGATCCGCCCTTCCCTTCTTTAGCGGAATATGACAAATGTCATTTTTACTTTACCCGCAAAGGGAATACAAACTGGCTGGCGGATACGGTGCCGGAATAGCGCGAAAGAAGCGGATAAACAGCCGGGCGGGAACGGGCCGTGACGCTTTACTGGATACGCAATAAACATGAACAGGCGGCGGTATGGCATGATGCGCCTGGATGACGGGGCCGGGTGAGCCAGTGGTTGCGGCGGTGATTAAACAATTAGCCGAAAGCCTATAGGAACAACCAAGGCCGCGCTCGGGGCGCGGACCTTCGCTACCGCCAACAGCTCTTCCGGCAAGCCGCCCCATCGCGCCGGAGGAGCTGCGGCGGGAAACTCCAGGGCCGCCGCATATTCCCGGACATTTGGCGGAACCGGTGCGGATCACCCAAGGCCAAGCTCGGGGCGCGGTCCTTCGTTACCGGCAGCAGCCCCTCCGGCAAGCCGCCCCATCGCGCCGGCTTGCCTCCCCCGGGAAACTACATGACCGCCGCATATACCCGGACATTTGGCGGAACCGGTGCGGATCACCCAAGGCCAAGCTCGGGGCGCGGTTCTTCGTTACCGCCAACAGCTCCGCCGGCAAGCCGCCCCATCGCGCCGGTGGAGCTGCGGCAGGATGAGCGGATCAAAGCATATACAGGGACGTGTAATTGTACAATGAACGGAACGGAACGATTAATTAACGGGAAGCGCGAAAATATATTATAAATGCCCTGTCTGAACGCTTAGGAAAGCGGCGGTATTTACGGACTAACGTAAAGAAACAGCAAGCGTTACGGTCCGTTTAATACGGATTACCTATCTATGAGTTACTAACTATTTTGACGAGGAGGATTCATTACTCTAAAAAAAAACCCGGTAAAATCCGTTTCAACTACGATAGCCGAAACATAACCGCGCCGGTAATATTTTCACTGTTCGCTTGCCCTGCCCGCTTTCCGCGCCGCCTTTAGTTCCTCCTCCTCCAGCTCCTTTTGTCATTGTTTTTTAATTTTTTCCTGTTCCTTAGACAAACAGCCCTTTTTTACAAGCAAGGGGTCAATCCAATCGTCCTTGCGCCTGAGACCCGCCGCCTTTTTCCGCGCCTGGTATTCCGCTTGCCTTCCGTCGCTGGCTTTGGGATGTAATTATCTCGGCCTTGCCATATATGCCCCTGCCCTCCCCGCCTAAAAAACGTTCCTGCTCCGTTTGTCCTGAACCCCGGCCCTGCTGATGGTAAAGGCCCCCGCTTCAATCATTTCCGTTACATAGGTGATTGCCATAATGCAACCCTCTGAAAGATTAAGGCCGGATTTGGCAAAGAGGGAGCGGAACCGGTTGTGGTCGGTCTCGTTCATACGGAGGGATACCGGCTTGTCTTTTTTTTCCGGTGTCAATTTTACCTTATCCGCTGACCGGGCATTTTTGGCGGAGGACAGGGCGGATGATATATTCAACTTGCTCGGCACAGGCTCAACCCTCCCCTGCTTCCGCGGCCAGGCGTTCAAGCTCATCTAGGGTTTCTTTTTTTGCCGTGCCCATGTCGTAGATTGATTTGTGTTCGGTCTCTGCCCTGCGGAAAACCTGATCCACCGGGAACACGTACAGGCTGAATTCCGCCGCCTCTTTTCTCATGTCCTCCACGATCTCGCCGTGCTGCCTGATCCGGTTGTCTACGGCATTAATAATGATCCGCCGGTACTCGGGCTTTTGGGTTTCCAAGTCATTACGTAAATCGGCTAAATTTTTAGTAAATATTTCCAGGCCGGATAGGCCGAAGGGATCGGGCATGATGGGGGTGATTACCTCATCGCTCGCTACCAGGGCGGCCCGCTCGATGGCCCCGAAGCCGGGGGACAGATCCAGGATGCAAAACTTGAAGCCCAGGGCGGCAACCGCCTTTATGACCTCCCGCATGGCGAAGGGCCTACGTGCCCCCGCCCCCTCGTCCCATACCTTCAATTCACCCCCCAGCCCGGCAGTGGGGAGGACGGACAAGCCGGGAAATTCCGATGCTATGATGGCGTCCTTCAATTTGCATTTGCCTAAAAGGACGCCTGCCAATTCCGATTCCAGCGTTTGGGAAAAGGTCCATTCCGTGCTGTTTCCCTGGGGATCGCAATCAACAAGCAAGACCCTGCCCGGATTCTGCCGGGCCAGGGCCGCCGCAAGGGAAACGCTTAAAACCGTCTTTCCGGTACCGCCTTTTTGTAAGGCGATTGATATTGTTTTCATATACGCATGATATACTGATATACATTAGTATGTCAATCGTATATTGTATAATATACAATTATTAATCTCCGGATTTCCTCCGCTAAAGGCTGACCCGCAATTCTTTCTCTTTTTTTTTATGCCTATTGATCGGCAACTAAACCCTGCAATACTCTAGGCGGTAAAAGGGGGTATATCATGAGCGATTTATCAAAGGATAAGCCCGTAGCCATTAATAGTGAAACTGTTAAATTTCATCGTTTAGTTCCTGTTAGGCGGGTATTTCACGCTACGGCAATAGAAAATTTAGAAAGTATTTTTTTTCGTGGACAGCTTTGCAGGAATCTTTTAATTGAACGCAATATTCCCTTTGTTGAACTTTATAAATATCCAGATACGACTGATAAAGAAGTAAGGGATTTTAGCTACTGCCCATATCATCTATTTTGTGATACGGCTTTTGACTTTCGCATCAAACAGAATTACGATCAAATTCCTTTTGCTTATATTACATGGCATTTCTCGAAACCTTTTTCAGATAACTGGCTGTTAATTCCTAGCCATGCATCAAGAGAGGCTAAACGGTCGCTTTTTGAATTCCAAGACCTCAATTTCCAAAAGAATAATGTTTTGTATTCGTTAAGAACACATGCCCTAATGTTTGGAAAACAAGTAAAACCTTGGGAAGTCGTCCAAAGTTTCCATTTTCTTAACCACCTTTACCGGCTGGTATATATGAGCGAGGCTGTAGGGCCTCAACGCATTCGCATTACCCCGGATTGTACTATTATCATTAAATCAAAAGACATATTTGATCATATAAATAAATCGGCAATTAAGCATAAAATTACCTCCAAGGTTCTGGTTTTTCCTGAATTATTTGAGCCTAAATACAAATACCCCCTTTTATAAGACATTCCATAAGTAAATTTACCGTCTTTTTTTCCTTCTAAAACCGGTGTAAACACGCGATAACATGGCCCTCGATTCTTAAATTTTCAAGTTCATCCCCGGAAATTTCGCGGGGGGCATAAGCCGAATTCGCGCTTATGAGTAACACGGTTTTATTTAGGTTATCAAAAGCCACCCGCTTAACTAAAAGCGTATTACC
>JAITRD010000014.1 GCA_031288575.1 Treponema sp.
CCGTATACGATAAAGGAAGCGGTGGACTACTTGGGGTGGCTTGGGGGACCGAAACGTGCTCCCAGTGACGGACCTCCTGGGGTGAAGACAATATGGATAGGGCTTATGAAGCTGTATATCTTGTTAGCATACCGGGAGTACCTCACGTGATTCTGTGGGTCAAGTTTAGGGCCCCATAGGGGGGTATACCCCTTCTATGGGGTGTTGTTTGCTATACCCGCGCCCCCGTTGGGAAGCCCCGCGTGGGGTGGAGGGAGTTTATTGGGACGGGATGGATATCGGGGTATACCTAATACCGCACAGGGAGCGCGGCCATGGCGTCCCGGTCCCCCCTACAGGGACAGGAGGCCTCCTTCGGGGGTTAGAGGGACAAGCCCCGGGCTTCCAGGGCCCGGGCGGTTTCCGCGGCCCGTTCCATCATCCCCTCGGTTACCATAGGGACCAGGGCTATGATCCGGGATATTCCTTTTTTCCCCGCCCGGACCGTATAGGCTCCGGATACGGTATGCCAGATCTCAAAAAATTGGGGCAGAAACCCCAGCAAAAGGGCGATCCCCAAACTAAGCCGGGGCCGTTCCAGCCGGTATCGCAGCCGGCGGGCCCACTCCTGCCTGAGGGGTTTTACGAGACAAATCAGGGGATAGGCCAGGAACCTTTCGGCCCCGGCGAGGGATTCCCGGAATTCGGTCATGGTGGTTACTTTAAAGAAAAGGGACGCCCCGGCAAAGGAGAGGAGGATAGTCGCGGCAAACCGGATACCCGCCATAAACCCCGGGACAGTAAAGGCCGGGGGAAAGAGCCGGAAGGATCTAAAGGCCAGGACAAAAAGGACCATGGTTACCAGGTGCCTGGCGCCCCGGAGCAATTCCCCGGGACGGATCCCGGCGGAGAGGGCCCCCAGAACCAGGAGGGCGCCCCCCCCCAAGAGGCCGGGGAGGCTGAAAAAAAAGGCCGAAAACGACAGGGAAAGAAAGAGGAACAGCTTGAGCCCCGCGGGCAGACGGTGGAGGGAGCTTGAACCGGGGCAGTAGGCATAGGGAATCTCCGGTTTTAGCCGAGCCATGTACAATCCTTGACAGCGGTATACAAAAACCGGGGATCCCGCACCCCGTATTCGTCCTTTAGCCGGCCCAGGACCCCCTCGGGGGGGCCGTCATCCCGGATACGCCCCCGGTTGAGGATGATGAGCCGGTCCGCAAAGGCCAGGACCTTTTCCAGTTCATGGGTCAGGACAATCAGGGTTTTACCGGCCTGGTTTAAGTCCCGGATAACCCGGAGTACCTGGACCACCCCCGGCCAATCCAGGTTGGCAAAGGGTTCATCCAGGATCATGGTTTCGCAGCCCATGGCCAGAACCCCCGCCACCGCCAGCCGCCGTTTTTCTCCCCCGGAAAGGCGCCGGGGAGGGTAGTCCCCTTTGTCCTCAAGGCCCACCGCGGCCAGGGCCGCCCGTACCCGGCGGCCCACTTCCTCTTTGGAACATCCCAGGTTTTTGGGGCCAAAACCGATGTCTTCCGCCACGGTTTCCCCGATGATCTGGGCGTCGGCGTTCTGGAAGACCAGACCCGCCCGCTGCCGCAGGGTTTCCCCGGCATCGTCCAGGGCCAGGCCCTGAAAGCGGATTTCCCCCTCGGTGGGATCCGTTAAACCCAGGAGCATCTCCGCGAGGAGGGTTTTACCGGAACCGTTGGAACCGGCGATGATAACACATTCCCCGGCGTATAGGTCCAGGCTGATACCGGAGATCCCCCGGTTGCCATTAGGAAAGACCTTGACTAGGTTTTTTACCGAAAAGAGCGGCTCAGCCATCCAGATGTTCCGCCGCGGCCCGGCGCAGCCGGGGGGCGATGAGGACCGCCGCGATTCCCTTGAGGGTATCCCCGATGGTGAAGGGGATAAACCCCAGGGCCAGAGCCTTGCCCCAGTCCGTATCCAGGACTATTTTAAGCCAGATAAGGCCCGGCACGTACACCACGAGAAACCCCGCAAGAGTCGCCAGGATGAGACGGGGGAGGGAAATCCGCCGGTCCGCCCGGGGACGGCCCGCGATAAACCCCGCGGTCAGGGCCGCGACGAGGTAGCCCAGGAGAAACCCCCCGGTGGTGCCGAAAAAATGGGCGAACCCGCCGGTGGCGCCGGCGAATACCGGCGCCCCCAGGGCCCCGGCGATAAGGAACAGGGCCACCGCCGCCCCTCCCCAAAGGGGACCCAGGATAAGTCCCGAAAGCACGGCGAACAAATTCTGCAGCGCTATGGGTACCGGAGAAAAGGGCAGGGGGATTGAAACAAAGGCCCCCGCCGAAGTCAGGGCCGCAAAGAGGGCCACCATGGTGGTTTGGGTGATGGCCCTTCGGTTCGTCCTCCGGGCAATCGTCTGATTTTCCATAAAATTACTCCTTACAAACAGGTACATTCCCAAACAAGAGTGTTCGGAATGTACCTTAAATTTCAAGATCAGTCGATTTTTGAAACCGGCTTAAAATAGAGGGAGGCAACGGCCGGGGATATTCGGACTATTCCCGAAGGGGTTTTCACCACCCCCCGGCCCCACGGATCGACACCTAAAAATCTGCCCCTCCCCCGGATCTCCCCCGGAGCGGGG
>JAITRD010000041.1 GCA_031288575.1 Treponema sp.
CCGTTGTTATCGACGCAGGTTACCTGATTTCCAAAATCCGCGAGGCATGCCCCGGACACGGAACCTACATAACCGGTTCCGATAACCGCAATATTCGCCATTATTTTTCCTTAAAAAAGTTTTTAATAAAAATGACCGAGGCCGATAAAAATTTCCCGGTTGCTCCCGGAGGGGATTTTTTTTGCCGCGGCAAATTCGTTCAGGTTATACCCCAGGCTGATCCGCAAATAGATGCTGCGCATAAAGGCGGGGAACAGGATCAGCTCCAGGCCGCCTGAAAAGATCATATCCCCGGGGCTGAATTTTTTGTTGTTCAGGGGGGCGTCCATAAGGGCCAGGTCCGCAAAGGGGGAAGCATGGAGTTCGAAATCAAAAAAATGGAGCTTCCGGTTGTGCAGCCACTCGGAGGGCATAAAACGCAGGGCCCTCAGGGGAAAATCCACATTTAAAGAGAGCATAGCCCGGGTGTTTAAGGAACGGTTCAAAACGCCCCGCAGGGCATCTCCCCCCTCGTCGTAATAATCGTCCGGATAATAGGGGTCAAACCAATGCCGGTATTGGAAGCGGCCGGAAATGCCGAAAAAGGAAGTAAAGGGTTTGTGGTATATCAGGGAAAGGGAGATATTGCTATTCCATGAGGCTTGGTAAAAATTCCAAACATTCGTATTTTCCGCCAGGGCTTCCGCTCCGCTGCGGTAATTCCCGATCCAGTTTACCCGGCCAAAACCCAGGGTTTGATCAAAGGACAAAGCCGGCCCCTTCCGGATGTCGTCCAGTTCCCCCATGGGCCGGTAATTTATCTTTCCGGACAGTTTCGGCGTCCAACTGAGTTCCCCGTACCGGAAAACCTCCAGGCCCAGGGGAATTTTCCACCGGGCAAAAAGTTCGCTGGAGAAATAATATCCGTTAAAGTGTTCCCCGTATTGGGCTTTATACCTTTCCTTGTTTTCTTCATAAAGTATAAAATCCTCTTCAAAGCCGAAGGTAAAGGTGGTCCACCGGTAGGGAAGTTCCATGGAAATGCCGGTAACATTCTTATAAGAAAGGGGTTCCCCGTAGGTATACGAAAAAATATGATCAAAGTTGAAATTCCAGTTATAGCCCAGGGCGTTAAAGGGAGTATCCGAATCCAGTTCAAAAGAAAAGGCGCCCCGGCCAAAGTTCCATAAATCATCCTCGGCAAGGCTGTATCCCAGATCTATCCTGAGGGGGCTCATGGTCCCCAAAAAATTATAATCCCGGGCTTTGATGGTCAGCTCAAAGCCGGTATTGGAATCGTATTTGGGGTAGGGGATGGCGATTATATTCCAGGTGTCCCTGACCCTTACCAGGAGGTCTACCGGCACGGCGCCGTCCTCTTCCGCCGCCCCCAGGGTATAATCAATGCCGACCGTTTCCAGGACCCGCTGATTCACCAGTAATTGGACTTTTTCCTGAATATATCCCTCAAGGGCCTTTTTGCCCTTGAGCTGTTCCCCCGCTTTCAATTCCCCGCGCTGAATCAAGGCAAAGGGGCGGGTCCGGCCGGTAATGTCGAAATTAATATGCCGTATATAATAGAGAGCCCCCTCATCCTCCGGGGAACTTTCCTCCTCGAAAAGGCCCGCCCCCGGATCCGGCGGTTCCTGGGCAAAAACCGGGAAGGAAAGCAGCAAAAAAAACCAGACCAGGAAACCGCGCCCCCCCGGGCCCCGCCTGGGCTGTTTGCGCGGATCATTGCTGTTTTTCAAGGAATTCTCCGTCAATAATATGTTGTAGAAGAAGCCGGTCAAAAATTGACCCCCGAAACTTTTCTCCCGGCCCAGCGCTTGTATCCATATAAACCATCTCCGCCCCCTCCCGGGCAGGGACAATAAAGGAGAGTCTGCCCCCCTTCTTTTTTTTGTCCCCCTCCAGGGCCCGCAGGAAAAACTCCCGGTCCCGGATCAAAGGGTGGGGGGCGCTGATTTCATAACCGTAGGATCCGAGGAGGGCACGGATAGTTTTTTCCCGTTCCGGGGGGGTGATTCCCAAGGCAAGCCCCAATTCCCCGGCCCGGGCCATGCCCCAGGCCACGGCTTCCCCATGGGAGATCCGGCCGAGACCCGCCGCGGATTCCAGGGCGTGGGCAAAGGTATGGCCCAGGTTCAGCAGGGCCCGTTCCGTGCCGGTTTCCCGGGGATCGGCCTCAACGATCCGGCCCTTGATCAGGACCGAACGGGAGATGCAGTCCAGGATCGTTTCGTAACGGGCGGCTAAAAAATCCCCGGGCTTTTCATAGGTCAAAAAGCCCTCCCTGAGCGCGGAGAGAAGGGAGAGGAATTCCCCCTTCCCGTCCTTTTTATCCAGCACCGCGGTTTTGATAAGCTCCGCCAGGCCCGATTTCCATTCCCCCCTGGGCAGGGTTTCCAGGCTTTCCAGGGGCATATAAACCAGGGACGCGGGGAAAAAGGTTCCCGCCAGGTTTTTTATATCAAAAAGATCAAACCCCGTTTTCCCCCCCAGGGCGGCGTCGACCATTCCCAAAAGGGTGGTGGAAACTAGGGCCAGCCGGGCACCCCGCATATAAACCGACGCGGCAAAGGCGGTCATATCGCTTATCACCCCGCCGCCGAGGGCGATAAAAAGGCCGTCCCGGGCAAGGCCCGCCTCCCTGGCCTGGCGGAGTATGGTTTCCACCGAAGCCCAGCCCTTGTTTTTTTCCCCCGGGGGCAGCACGCAGCGGAGCACTTCCCCGCTCCCCGCCATCCTCGCCGCTAAGGGCTCCGTATTAGCGTCGCATACCAGGAAGGGCCAGCAGGACAGGCCGGTTTCAGCCTTGGCGTCCTTCAAAATGGTTTCGATTGAGGGCATTTCCCGTTCAAGGACGACCCGGGACACGGAAGCCCCGAAGTTAAAAGAATATTCCATGCTAAACCGCCGCGGTTTTTTTCATGACAATCCGGAATAAATAGAGGGTATTTTTCTGGTTCAGGAACTCCGTATCGGGGATATTTTCCGCAAATATCCGGAAAACATTTTCCTCCGGGATATTCTCCAATTTTCCGGATTCCCCGGTTTTAAGAAACCTGAGGCTGTGCCGGTGGCAGATATGTTCCAGGATGAATTCCAAATCGCTTGATCCTGTCAGCAGCAGGGTAGTAATGCCCCCTTGCCTTGCTTTTCGGATAATCTCGTCCAGCTTTTCCTTATAAAAAACCACATTCTTTATCGTCCGTTTAAAATAGCGGTAACTGCGGCGGACTATTTCGTTAATCCCCTCCGGGGAAACCGCGTACTGGATCCGGCGGCTGTTAATTTTCCGTATGGTTATCCACCCCTTTTGGGCAAGCCGTTTAAGGATTGAATTAGTCATGCCCAGAGAGGCCCCGGCGATCCGGGCCAATTCCCGCTGGTGCAGGGGGACGTTCCGGCCGGAGTTATCGTAAATGTTTTCCAGAATAGTATATTCGGTATCGATTGCTTCGTTATTCATAATTTTTATATTGAGGGCAATAATTATCCCCGGAAGGAAGTCCCGGAAAAAAGAAAAAATAGGACATCCGGCAAATACAGGCGGCCGAAACACGCTCTGTAATGCGCCGTATGAATTGTTCAGTTACTGAACAACAATACCACAGTTTTCGATTAATAACAAGAACGGATATTCAGCTAAATGCGGGACTTGTAAAGGGGGGACCCGGCCTGCTAATCAGCCAGGCCCAAAACGCCGGCTTGAATAAAATTGAGCATCTTCGCCTGGACGAGAGCGTCCGGGGCGTCCAGGGCGGACAGATAAGTCTTCCAATGCTCCGTAAAATTGAGGGCGTCTTTACGGTCCAGGGGGAGCTGTTTCCCGATAAGGAGGGTGTCGGTGTTTTTATCCCGCAACACCCTGTCGCCGGCATAAACAATCCGCAAATCGGTGAGGATGCTTTTTTGAATCCGGGCGATAAGCACGATAAGGCCCCCGGCTTCGCCTTGTTTGCCCGGAAGGGTGAATTTTTTATGCAGGGAATAATCCCATCTTTCCAGGGGAATGCGGATCCGGGTTAAAAGTTCCTGGGGGTTAATCGCCAGGGGGCCGGGCAGGGAGGCGAACCGGGCCGCGGATATCCACCGGAAGGATGAGGCATTCCGCAGTTCGTAATGGGCGTCCAGGGCTATCAGGGGAGCGGAAGCGTCCAGGCGGCGGCCGGGGCAGCAGATATTCCCTCCGATGGAGGCCAGGTTCCGCAGTTGGGGGCCGGCTATTTCCATCAAGCACCGGGTAAGAATCTCCGGAACAACCTTTCCCAGGTAAATGATATCGCTTATTTTTACCATAGCGCCTATTTCAAGGTACCGTTCGGTCCGGGTTATCCGGCGAAGTTCCTCCAGCATATCCAGGGACAGGATATTCCGGGGAAGGGCGAGGGCCTGCCCGCCTTGGCTGCGGATTATGTCGGTTCCCCCCGCAAAGGGAACCGCGTCGGGGAAACGGGACCAGGCGGAGAAAAGTTCCTGGAGGTTGCCGGGGGTAAAAACCTGATTAAAGGGCGCGTCCATATAATCTCCGCTGCCTGATATCGGCGGCCGCCAAAACTCCCTCCACCAGGGTTTCAGGATCCGTGCACCGGCACTTAATGCCGTTAAAGGCGGCCAGAATGGTATCCCGGTCGGGCCGGGAGTTCCTGCCCAGAAGGGCTTCGGCGGTAAGAATTTTCCCGGTGTCGCAATAGCCGCAATTTTCCACTCCCGCCTCGGAAAAGCCAATCACAATATCCTGGTATTCGTTGGTCTGGGAGAACCCTTCAATGGTGATGATTTCGCAGCCCCGGATTCGGAAAGCGGGAATAAGGCAGGCTCCGGTTACATTCCCGTTATAAATAACCAGACAGGCCCCGCAGTTTCCGGCTAAACAGCCCTTTTTTGCCCCCAGCAAATGAAAAAGTTCCCGCAATATATCGATCAGCCGGCGGTTCGCCTCGGCCTGAATTACCACATCCTCGCCGTTAAGGATAAATCCTATGGTCATAAACCGGCCTCCGTTTTTTTCAATTTGCTTGCCTCCCATATATCCCGGGACGTGAGGGGTATCCGGGCAAAGGGATGATCCATGGCTTGGGAGACGGCCTGCACATAGGCCGCGGGTATGCAATGAAAGGGCAATTCTCCGATGCCCCGGGGCATAACCGTATCATTCCACAAAAAATCGATCCTGATGGGAGGCGTTTCAGCGGGGGCGGCAATGGCATAGTTATGAATGAGCAGATCGGCGATTTCTCCTTCAATATAATTTACTTCTTCCCGGGAAGCCCATCCTATGGCCTGGATCGCCGCGGATTTTAAGGACCTCCGGGCCTGGGCTTCCGAAAGGATCCTGCCACCGTCAATGCCAAGCCAGACCCCCCGAATTTTCGGGATATATTCCACCGGATCGATCTCCACCTCTACTACCCCGGCCCCCCATCCCAGATGGGCTAAGGCGTTAGGATCAAACTGCCGGGCCAGGGGGGGATCCTGTTTCCCCTCCCAGGGAATCATTTTGCCCGGGTGGCTGGAGCGGCTCACCGTAATCGGCAGGGGATCCCGGAAACGCTGTTTTCTGATGGCCAGGCAGGAGCGCTCTATCAGTCTGGTAATCACCGCGATATTCCGGGAGAGGCTTGCGGGACCTGAATCGGGTACCCCGTCGGTGGTATCCGAAATAACCCGCAGGAGGTTTGGATCCACCGAGAGAATGTCGGCGGCGATATTTTGCCAGATCCGGAGGTATTCCCGGTTTGAAGAAACCATGCTGGTCCGGATTTCCAGGGAACCGTCCTTTTCCAGGGTCAAGCTAACCGAGGCCCTGTCATTGCCGCTGTATAAAAAACCGCTCCCCTGATAGGCCGCGGCTATGCCGATGCCCCGCAGGGGCTCGTCCCTTTCGATCCACTCCGTTTCCCGGCGGCGGAAACGGAGCAATTCATAGGAAGCCCATTTCCGGTAATAATCGCTCATGGCCGCGGCGGTATCCATAAGTTCCGCCAGGGGAGGAGTTTCTTTAAGGGATATCCCGATAGCCAGGGTTCCGTTTTTCCCCAGGAGGTGGTTTTTCCTCCATTCCGCGGGATCCTGGCCTTGGCTGTCGGCGATCCGGGAAACCTGCCGTTCAAGGGCAAAAAAACCCTGGGAAAGGCCGAAGCCCGCAAAGGGGCCCTGGGGGGGGATATTCGTTTTTACCGCCTGCCCCTTAATGCTGACCCTGGGGCATTGATAGGGCCCCAGGCTTCCCAGGCAGAGCCGGTCCAGTATCTCATCGGCAAAAACCGCCCCGGCCCCTAAATTGGCGTTTATTTCGATTTCGCTCCCCAAAAGCTCTCCCCCTTCCCCCAGGGTGCTGTCAATACGGATTTCCGTTCCGTTCCGTTTGGGGGAATAGCGGAAGTCCTCATCCCGGGTAAGGACCAGTTTTACCGGTTTTTTAGTAATCCAGGCCCCCAAGGCGGCATGGCAGGCCAGGAGGGAGGGATACCAGATCTTGCCGTCCAGGGCCATGCCGATAAGGGCGGGCTCCACCGTAACATCCACATTCGCCGGTTCTAATACCCCCAACACGGAACGCTTTACATGGAAGGGCCACTGGGTGGCGGTCCGGATAAGGAGCTTTTCCTTTCCCGGTTTTCCCTTTTCTTTAAGCCCCGAATAAACCGCGACGGCTCCCAAGGGTTCGGGATACCAATGCTCCTGAATGCCGGTTTTATAGGTTCCCTGGAGGATGGTTTTCCCTTCTCCCGGATATTCCCGGCTGTCCCCGAAAGACAGGTTCCGCCGCAGGTGGACAAAATCTTCCCGGGGGGCATAAACCGAAAAAACCGGCTGCTCCTCTTCGGTAATAACCCGGCATTGGGCGGCGTATTCGATAAGTTTTGCCTCGTCGGGCCCGAAAAGAAGGGCCACCGGCTCGCCGGCATAGGAGAGGGCATCCGAAGCCAGGACAGGCACCGGGAAATCCTCAAGCTGGTTTTTACCGGGGATATCCTCCGCCCTGATCAGGGTATAGGCGGGGGGCAGTTTCGGCCCCTCAAGGGCTTTAAGCCGGCCCCGGGCAATGGGGGAACGGAGGGTCAGCCCGAAGAGCATCTCCGGAAAATTCAGATCGCTAACAAATAAATCGCTGTCCCGCACCTTTATTTCCTGTACCGCCTTAGCAGGGTTTTAACGGTCGAAATAACCCGTTCTACCTGGGCGGGACTCATCCCCGGCCAAATGGGAAGGGAAATAACCCGGCGGAAACTTTTAAGGGATTCGGGAAAATCCTCCGCCTCCAGGTTATACCTTTCTTGATAGTAGGGCATAATATGCAGGGGGATAAAGTGCACCGAAACCCCGATTCCTTCCTCTTTGAGCTTTTCGATAAAACAGTCCCGGTTTATGGAAAGCCTTTCCAGATTAAGCCGGACCGGGTAAAGGTGCCGGGCATCCCCCGGGCCTGAAGGGGGGAGGGCGAGGCCTTCCTCGTCCCTAAAGGCCGCATCGTAGGAAGCGGCGATTTCTTCCCGCATCAAAAGCAGGGCCCGGGCCCGGGAGAGCTGTACCCGGCCCAGGGCTGCCAGAAGATCCGGCAGGTTGTATTTAAACCCCGGCTCGGCAACTTCATAATACCAGGAAGCTCCCCCGTCGGTATAACGGTTCCATATCGTCCGGTCTATTCCGTGGGAGCGCATAAGGGTGAGCCGCTTAATGAGGCCCCGGTCCCGGCTTACCACCATGCCCCCTTCCCCGGTGGTAAGGGTCTTGGTCGCATAAAAGGAAAACACCCCCGCGTCCCCTATGGCCCCCGCCCAGGAACCGCCGGGCAAAGGGGAAGGGAAGGAATGGGCCGCGTCTTCTATCACCCTCAGGCCGTAACGGGCGGCGATGGCCATAATATGCTCCATGGCGCAGGGAAGTCCCCCGTAATGGACGGGGATAATCGCTTTAGCCTTTCCCCGGGGGCCGAAACCGGCTTCCTCTTTTTCCGGATTATCCCGAGCCCGCCCGCCGGAATAAGCGGGAAGCCCCCGGGAAAGCCGTTCCAGGGTATATTCCAAAGCCCGGGGATCTATATGGAAGGTATCGGGGACAACATCCACAAAGACCGGTTCCGCGCCCAGATAGCGGACTACCCCGGCGGTGGAAGTAAAGGTATACGAAGGGGTCAGGACCAAATCTCCCGGGCCTATCCCGCAGGCTTCCAGGGCCAGATGGAGGCCGCTGGTGGCGGAATTCACCGCCAGGGCCTCCAGGGGCGCCCCGTTTTTTTCTTCCCCCCGCAAAAAGGCGGCAAATTCCCCCTCGAAGGCCAGGGTTTCCCTGCCGGTGGTAAGCCACCCGGAACGGAGCACCCGAAGCACCGCCTCCTCCTCTTCCACGCCGATGAAAGGCCGGGCAAAGGGAACCGTTTCCGGGGTATCCCGCGGGGCTGTCACAAAAGAAGGCCCTCCGCCACCGCTTCCGGGACGGAACTGCCAAAGCTTGGAACCGTCTTTTCAAGCAGTTCCAGCAAAAGCTCCCGGTTCCGGTAAATTCCGGGCTTTTCCGGATCAAAACGGCAAATCGGCCTGAGTTTTTCCATAAGGCCCCTTAGGTCAATGTCCCGGGGCCGGCGCCGCTTTACCCGGAGGATCCGTTTAAAATCCGTATCCTCCGGTTCCTCATCTTCCCACCAGAGCCATTCATCCAGGCGCTCCCCGGGGCGAAGCCCGGTATATTCAACCTTGATATCCCGTTCCGGCTCAAAACCGTAAAACCGGATCATCTGTTCCGCCAGGTCCCGGATCCTGACGGATTCGCCCATATCCAAAAGGTAGAGGCTCCCGTTTTCCCCAACCCCGCCCGCCTGCAATACCAGGGAACAGGCTTCGGGAATGGTCATAAACCAGCGCCGCATATCCGGATGGGTTACCGTTACGGGTCCCCCCTTTTCAATCTGCCTTTGAAAAAGGGGCATAATGGAACCCCGGGAGCCCAGGACGTTGCCGAAGCGGACCGCCATGAAATTAAGCCCCTCCCCGGAGCAGACCCGTTCCGCTTCCTCCAGTACCAGGCTTTCGCAGAGGTATTTGGAAACTCCGTAGACCGATACGGGCTTCACGGCCTTATCGGTGGTGATATGCACAAAACGTTTTACCCCGTATTTACGGGCCCCGTGGATCAGGTTGTCGGTGCCGAAAAGGTTGTTTTCAATAGCCGCCACGGGGTTTTCTTCCATCATGGGGACATGCTTATATGCGGCGGTATGGAAAACCACATCCGCCCTGAGCCGTCCCATGATATAGTCCATATAGGCCCGGTCCTTGAGATCCCCGATAACGGGTACCAGGACCGCCTTTTCCCCGACCCCTTCTTCCTGGAGGAGCCTGAGTTCCCGGTCAATTTGATAGATGGAATTTTCCCCGTGGCCGAAAAGATACAGCCGGGAGGCCCCCCCGGAGAGGAGCTGGCGGCAGAGTTCGCTCCCGATAGAGCCCCCCGCGCCGGTTACCAAAACCCGTTTCCCCCTGAGGTAACCCAGGCTTTGTTTCAGGTTAACCCTTACCGGGGTGCGGCCCAGAAGGTCCTGGGGATCGATGGAACGGGTCTGGATAAGGTGGGCGTCCCCCTCTAAAATTTGGGAGATTCCCGGCAAGATCCGGATCCGGGCAAAACCGGCCTTTTTGAGGATCCGGTATATTTCTTTCAGGTATTCCCGGCTCGCGCCGGGGATGGCGATAATGGCTTCATCGGCGGGATTCATCCGCAGGAGTTCCGCCACGTCCCGGACAGGCCCCAGGACGGGGATGCCGTCGATCCGCCGGCCTATTTTGGCGGGGTCGTCGTCTAAAAAAGCAACCACTTCCCCGAAGATGGCCTTCCTTTTAAGTTCCTGCGCCAGGGTTTGGCCGGCAAAACCGGCTCCGATAATATACAAACGTCCCGAATTTACTGTGGCCATAATATATGGGATAAACGGTCTCTCAAGCCCGGCCCGCCGCTATTTTGGGAGCAGGGCGGTTCCTAATATTTCAATAGCTAAGTCTATAGAAAAGGAATCGTTGTAGAGATCCAGTTTGATCTTTGCCCTCCCTTTTCTTTTATCGACCTTTATTATCTTTCCCTCAAGTCCCATTAAGGGTCCTTCGATAACCACGATGCGGGAATTTTCATCAAAATAAACCATTGATTTTCCCGCGACAGGGCCGACCCTCTTGACAAAATGGAGCACGATTTCCAGGTCATCATTCCGCAGGGCGCAGATATTCTGATTTGATTTGAGAAAACGGTAAAATCCGTCGGTTTTGCGGAAAAACCAATGGTACCTTTGAATATCGTCTTCCCTATCCAGTTCTATAAAAACATATCCTGGAAAAACAGGGGCGGTGGAATGAACGAGGGCCCCCTTTTGCCGGATGTCTATTTTCCGCTGGGGAAAATAGAGCGGCAGCGTAATCCGGGGATAGAGGGCCCTAAAAAGCCGGATATACCTTTCCTCCCCCCGGGTTTTTACCTGGATCGCATAATAATTCATAGCTTGAATATAATATAATATACCGGAATATACCGGGCATTTTCCAAACTTTCCCGCCCGGTTAAAGACAGCCTACAGCCCGGTTCCTCTTATGCCGATAAAAAAGGGGAGGGTTTTATGTTTTTCAGGCGCCTATGGCTGTGTATGTCTTTGTTCCTCCTGGGAACCCTTCCCCTGTCCGCCATGATGGTTTCTTTTCTGGTGATTGAAACAGGCCTGGGGGAAGGGGAGGGGAGAAACGAATTTTCTACCCTCTGGGAAACAAGTTTAATGGATGTTTTTTTTGAGGAAGGGCATATCGTCAGCAACGCCCCCGTGATGCGGCTCCCGGAAAAACCGGAGGGAGAATTTCCCCCGGAGGCCCTGAAGGAACTCCAGGATGCCCGGAAAGGGGGGGCGGATTTTTTTGTCCTTGCCCTGATGGATTATACAGATTCCCCCGCCGCGGGAAGTAAAAGGCCTCCCCGGACCGTTTCGTTACGGCTTTTCAAAATTAACCCCTATCAGTTTCTTTTTGAACAGCTTTTTTCCGGAACGGTTTCGGCATCCGCAAAGGAGGATTTTTTAAATGCAAAAAAGGCTGTCCAAACTATTATTCCCTATATTCATGATGACAAGGATAGGTAGACTATGAAAAAAAAGTTTTTTTTAGGATGGGTCCTGACCGCCTTATTTGTTTTAGCCGGCGCTTCGTTTTGGGAAGGGGCGGCGGTGGTTAGCCTGAACGGGGAACTCCCCGAAGGGGGCTATTATGCGGCTACCAACTCCTTTCCCCGGGATTCCTCGGTGATTGTTACCAATTTGGAAACGGGGAAATCAATCCGGGTTACCGTTGTTTCTTCTTTAACCAATCCCGGCCTTCTGACGGTTCTTTCCCGGGAAGCCGCGGCGGCAATTGGTTTGCAGGCCCAGTTTATCGGCAGGGTGCGGATGACCCAGCCGGCGGATCCCCTGACCTATTCCCAGTTTCCCGAGGAGACGAGGCCGGGCTCTGTAACCGGTGAGGATTCCCGGGCCATTGCGAGCGCCAATAACGCCCCGGGGACCATTCCCCCGGCTATTCCCCAGGAAATGTTCCCGTCCCCGGGATTATCCTACCCGGAGGAGAGGGGCCCCCGGCTTTTCCCCACCCCCCCCGAACCGGAGAAAGCCCAGGGAGAGGGGGAGAATATTACCCCGACGCCGGAGTCTGTAACCGGTGAGGATTCCCGGGCCATTGCGAGCGCCAATAACGCCCCGGGGACCATTCCCCCGGCTATTCCCCAGGAAACGTTCCCGTCCCCGGAATTATCCTACCCGGAGGAAAGGGGCCCCCGGCTTTTCCCCACCCCCTCCGAACCGGAGAAAGCCCAGGGGGAGAATATTACCCCGACCCCGGATCTCGCCTGGACCTATCAGGAAGGGGGAGAATTGTCTCCCAACATTCCCACCGAGACCCTCCCGGTCTTTTCCGGGGAAAACCGGGAAAAGGACCTAATCCTTTCTGAAGAACCCGGGAAAATCGTCCAGGAAGAGGACAAGGCCTATGTACAGGACGCGCCGGTACAGCCTATTCC
>JAITRD010000043.1 GCA_031288575.1 Treponema sp.
TATGCCCTGGGGATTAACGCCGCCGCCGCGGGCCAGCGGGAAGCGGCGGTCAGTTTTCTGGAACAGGCCGCGGCGGCGGCCCCGGATCGGTACCGCCAAAAGGTCGCGGAAATTCTCCCCACCCTCAAATGAACCCTCCCTTCCCGGCCCCGGCAAAGGAAGAACCCAACCGGGGCCGTCCCTTTAGGCTAAACTTGACCCACATTTCTTGAGTAGGCCCGCAGAGGAGGGGGAAAGGCCGGGGAAAACAGGGACCTGCAAGCAGGTCCACGGAATTCTCCGCCGGAGCGTATCGAAGATAGCGAAGGCGGACTCTACAAGCGTTTTCCCCGGCATTTTCCCCTCCCCTGCGGGAATTACACAGAATTTTGTGGGTCAAGTTTAGCCCTTTAGGGGGGAGAAGGCGGCCCGGGATCTGCCGGAACCTGTTTTTTGCGGCGCCGCCGCCGTTTTACAGCCCCCTCGCCTTCTTTTAAGCCCCCCTCCCCGCTTTCCCGTTCCCGGCGCGGCGAACCCTGCCTGACCGGCGGGTGGGAGGGCCTTTCAAGCCGTTCGGAAAACCGGGATTTTTTGATGGTTATGCCGTGATCCGCAAAAATAAGCCGCACCCCCCGGTCTAATTCCGCCCGGGGAGGATTCATGGGCAAAACAAACTGCCGGGCGGCAAAAAAGGCGCTTTTATAGTTCTCCACTATCCCGCCCTTGTCCCAGTCAATATAATCCTCCAGAAAATCCCGGATAATGGCGGCCAGGGCCTCCCCGGGGGCCCCGGAAGAATCCGGCCGGTTTATGCTGCCCAGGCTTTTAAAATACCCTTCCCGGAAATCGCGGTTTTCCTTGAGCAGTTTGGAGGCCTCCGGCTGGAGGTACTCGTAAAGCCCGTAGGCCTCAAGGTTTTCAACAACCGGGGCGGCCGCGGAGGAATGGATGATCTTCATAATCTCCTCGGTAAGCCGGGAGGGAGATACCGCAGTTAAAAGGCCGGCCTGGGCCTTGATTTTCCAGCGCAGGAGGAAGGGCAGGGAGAATCCCGCGGTGGTCCCGTATTTTACCGCCCGGATCATCCTGACCGGATCGTCCTGAAATATGGCCCCAAGGGGTATGATGGGCCGGATCCGCTTCTCCCGGATATCCCTCATCCCCCCGACATAATCTACCACGATCTGCTTCCCCGGATCATAAAAAAGGGCGTTCAGGGTAAAATCCCGGCGCATCACATCCTCTTCTATAGTTCCGTAGGTATTGCTGGTGGGACCGTCCTTTAAAGAACGAAAGGTGGAAACTTCAAAAATTTTAGGCCCGTAATAAACATGGACCAGCCGGAAACGGTGGCCGATAATCCGGGCGTTCCGGAAAATTTTCTTTATCCGGGTAGGGCTCGCCGCGGTAACGATGTCAAAATCCTTGGGCTTTTTTCCCAGGATAAGGTCCCGGACCGCCCCGCCGACGATATACGTTTCATACCCGCCCGCCTTGAGCCGTTCAGTAATCTCAACCGCCTCGGCATCCACATCGTTAAAATTGATGCCGTGTTCTTCCCGGGTATAAACGACTGCTTTCTTAACGGGTTTTCCGTTTTTTCCCGCTGAATAACGAATACGCAAGGAAGCCTCTCAATGGGATCCTCTCAATCATAACTTTCGAGAATCCTTTAGCTTATTTTCCGCAACGGCGGAGAATCCAGGAAAGGAGGTTTTCCGTTACCTCCTCCCGGTTAGTTTCATTTAGTGTTTCATGCCGGGCGTCGGGATACAGGACGAATTCCAGATCCCTAATTCCCAGGGAACGGTAAACATTCACCAACGCGGTCGGGCTGTTTCCCATATCCCCCGCGGAATCGGCGCTGCCGCAAAATATATAAAGCGGCAAATCCCGGCTGATCCTGGCCATAGCCTCCGGCTTGTGGATTTCCCGCAGCGTTCCTATCATATCACGATAAAAACCGGCGGAACAGAGATTGCCGCAAAGAGGATCCGCCACATAGGCGTCAACCGCCCCCTCGTCCCGGGAAAGCCAGTCAACGGGGGTCCGGTTAGGCTTAAAAGGCTTATTAACCGAACCGTCCACAATCAGCCGGGAAAGATAAGCCCCCTTACGGCTGCCCTGGAGCAGGGCAAGGAAAGCCATCAGGGGAGCCCCCAGGGCAATTTTAAGCCCCCCCGGCCCCCGGGTGCCCGAAAGGATACATCCCGAAAGGCCGCCGTAATTTTCTATATAATTCTGAGCGACAAAGGATCCCCAGGAATGGCCCAGGAGGAAAAGGGGGGTTTCCGGATAGGCCGCCTGAATGGTTTTATTGAGGAAATGGATGTCCGCGCTAACCCGGGAAACGCCGTCCTTATCGGCGCAATGCCCTAATAAGCCGCCCTTTCCCCGTTCATTAACCCCGGCGTCCGCGGTTTTGCCGTGCCCCCGCTGATCCGCCGCCCATACCTCAATTTCCCCGCCGCAAAGCCGCAACGCGGCATATTCATACCGCAGGGAATGTTCCGCCATGCCATGGACAATATGCAATACTCCCCGGGGCTTCTTCCCGGCGGGGGACAGGGAAACCCCCGGGGGGATCCACCGGCGTACAAAAAGCCGGCACCCGTCATCAACCGTTATCCATTTACCGATCCCTTGCCATCCGTCGGAACCTGACCATCCGTCAGCGGCATTTGGTCCTTCCATACTGGTTATTGTACTCCCTATATTATTCTTCTGGCAATGATGATATACTTAAAAAGCATGGTAATGGGTGAATTATTTACCGCCCCGGTGGCCCGTATTGCTCCGGGCGGGGCGGGAATAGCGCGGTTTAAGGGGCAGCCCGTCTTTATTGATTTTACCGCCCCGGGAGATCTGGTGACCGGGCGTATTACCGAAGAACACCGGGGCTGGGCGCGGGGGGAACTGGTGGAACTGGCGGCATCCTCCCCCCTGCGGGCCCTTCCCCCTTGCCCCCTGTACGGAATCTGCGGGGGCTGCTCCCTGCAGCACCTTACCTACGAAGCCCAAATAAACGCAAAAAAGGCCATTGTGGGGGAGCTTTTTTCCCGGACAGGCCATTTTCAGGATCTTCCCCCCCTTGGCGTCCGGCTTTCCCCTCCCCTGGAGTACCGGAACCGGATGCAGTTCCACCGGGTCCCCCCGCCCCCTCCGGGCCAAAAGCGGCGGGGCCTCCGGGAAAGGCGCCCTCCCCTGGGCTTTAAGGCCCGGAAAAGCGGCGAAATTATTCCCCTTCCGGACTGCCCCGCGGCGGTCCCGGAACTCCGCCTGGCCCTGCGGGAGGGGGCCATTACTCCTCCCCCGGAAAAGGACCGCTTTACCGTATACGCCCGGGGGGAAACCTTCCTAAACGAGGGGGCCCGCCGCCGGGGAAAGGTACGCATCCTGGACCGGGAGCTTGCCCTGGACGCGGGGGTGTTTTTCCAGAGCAACGGAAAGGTCCTGGAAGCCCTGATTGGGGACATACAAGGGATCGCCGCCCAAATAGACGGGAATCTGCCCGCGGCGGATATCTACTGCGGGGTGGGAACCTTCGGCGCTTTTCTGGCGGACCGGTTTTCCCGGATCGACCTTGTCGAAGAAAATAAAGCCGCCCTGGCCCTGGCCCGGGAAAATGTCCGGGGAAAAGGGGCCGCCTATTATGCCCAATCCGGCGATTTGTGGGTAAAAAACCGGGCTTCCCAAGGTTCCGGCGGCAAACCGGGAAGGCCCCCCTACGGGTTCATTGTGGCGGATCCTCCCCGGGAGGGGCTCTCGGCGGGGATACGGGACTGGCTCGTCCGGGAAGGCCCCCCTCTTTTGGCCTATGTCTCCTGCGACCCCGCGACCCTGGCCCGGGACAGCCGGGACCTTGCCGAAAGGGGGGGCTACGGCCTTACGGAGCTTATCCTCTACGATTTTTATCCCCAAACCGCCCATATCGAAACCCTGGCGGTTTTCAAAAAGGAAGGTTTTAATCCGGCAGGGGTCCCTCAGGAGAGTTTTACCCCCCGGGGAAATAATAAAACAGAAGAACCCGGTGAAACCTAAGCCGGCCCTGTTTCCCCTCATCCTGGTCTTAGTTTTTTCCCTTGGGGCCGATACGGGGGAAACAAAAGATTCCGCCCTGAAATTGCCAAACCTTTCCCCGGCAGGCACGGAGCCCCTCTGGCGGCGGGCCGTGGGAGGGGAAATTACCGGCCTTCCCGCGGCCCAGGCGGAATCGGTGATAGTAATTTGTGACGGGGGAAACCTCAAGGCCTATACCCGGGAAGGAAAACCCCTGTGGAATTATTTTGCCCAGGGCAAACTCACCCCCTTTATAACCCGGTCCCGGGAGGGCACCAGCTATATTTGTAAAATCACCGGAACCTTAATCGCGATAAACCGGGCGGGGCGGGAACTGTGGCGGCGGGAACTCCCCGCTCCCCTGAACGCGCCGGCGGCGGTTGGCTGGGACGGCCGTATTTTTGCGCCCACCGAGGGGGGACTGTTCTGTTTTACCGGGGCGGGGTACCTCCTCTGGCGGCGGAATATAGAAGGCCCCCTGGCTTTAGATCCGGTACCGGACAAACTCGGCGGGCTTGTTACGATCCAGGAACCGGGGAAACTCCTCCAAATCAGCCCCTTCGGGGAAGTCTTTTCCCGGGAACTCAAGGAGGCGCCCCTGGTGGCCCTTCCCCTTAAAGCGGAATCCTCCCGGGATCAGAGTATATTGCTCCTCTATAAAAACGGGACAACGGAACTTCATGATTTTATTAGTTACCGCCCCTTCATCCAACTGCCGGGAAGCCCCCTGGCGGCGGCAAGCCGGAACGGCAAGGCGGCAATTACCCTCAGCAGCGGGGAGGTCCTGCTCCTTTCGGGGGATGACGGAAAAATCACCAGCCTGGGGAAAAGCCATATCGGCGGTGCCGGGGAAAGGGCCGCCATGATCTATGATGAACGGGGCATCTATGTATTTTCCCTTTCGGGAGCCGCGGGATTTACCGAGGGGGGGCAGCGGCTTTGGCTTATGGAGCTTCGAGGAGCCGCCGCCATATCCGCCCTGAGTGATGAGGGTCTGCTCTATTCCGGGGGCGCCGACTGGATCCTCTATGCTTACCAAGTAGAAAACCGGATCCGCCCGCAAAAACAATCCTTCTACGGCCCCGCTCCTGAGGGAACTTACGGTACCGGGCATCCCCCTCCCTCTCCCTGGGCGGACTATCAATTGCGTTTTGAAAGCCGGGAGCTGAACCGCCAGTTAGGCCGTATCGCCCAGGCCGTCCGGGAAGGCCGGGTCGGGGAAGATGAACTGGCTTTTACCGCCTATCTTATGGAGATCGCCGGAAGCGGGCCCTCCTTTTCCCGGGGCTCCCCTCCCCTCCTCTATGCTCATCTCCCCCACCGGATCGAGGCGGTACGGCTTTTATCCTACATGGGCTCCCGGGAAACCATCCCCTTCCTGGCGGACCTCTTTTCCCGGGAAAGGGAACCCCTGGTAAGAACCGCCGCCGCGGAAGCCATCGGCCGCATCGGCATCGACCCTGAGGGCATCGCCTTCCGGGCCTTTGCCGCCGCTATCTCTCCCGCCGCCTCCAGGAAGGACGAACGAACCCTTACCGCCGTAGGGGCCGCCGTCGGCGCCCTCTGCCGCTTTTCCGGCCCCCCCCTGAGCGGCGCCGGGATAAAACTGCTCGCCATCCTCGCGGGGGAAGGGCAGCCCCGGGCGGCGCAGCGCCGGGCCCGGCTGGAAATCGAAAGCCTCAGGCAGCCCTGAATCCGGCTTTTACCCGGCTTTATAGGCATGGGCCGCGTCCACGGCGCAGCGGATTTTCTCGTGGCTGATCCCCTGCCCCTGGATGGTGCAGTCCGCGCCCAGCATAAATCCCCGCTCTCCCGCGTCCCGGATAATCCCCCGGACCTCGGCCGCGATTGCCTCATCGGAACCGTTCAGGATATTTCCCTTGTTGTTCATTCCCCCCAGGACCGGCTTTTGGAACAGCTCCCGCCCCTGGACAAGGGAAAGCCCCGTATCCTTAACGGACCAATTAACAATCGCCCCGGAATAACCGGCATACCATTCGGGACTGGTTTTGAATTGATATTCGGGTTCCCCGCAGATGTGGAGAATATTCCGTCCTCCCCTGTTTTCCGCCGCGCCCATTACCGCTAAATCCGCGGGCCGGACCAGCTTGTCCCATTCCTGCCGGGTAAAACGGCCGGGTTCACTAAACTGGGCGGCGTAAAAAATCCCCGCCGCGCCGATTTCCATAAAACCCTCAGCCCATTCGCAGAGGGATTCCCCAATGCCGTAAACCGCCGGGGCTACCAGATCCGGGGCTTCCTTGGCGTGGGCCATAACCAGGCCGTCCCCATAGGCAAAAACAGCGTTTTTAAAAGCCCCGAAAAGGGTCTGGAAGACCATCACCTCCCCGCCCAAATTATCCAGTATGCCCTTTAAAACATCCGCGAGTTTCTGATACACCCGGGAAGAAGTTCCGGGAAATTTGACCTTTTTCCAATCCCCGGGAACCTTTACGGTCATTTCCAGGGGTTCTATATAATCCTGCATGACCTTCATGATATCCGCGCCGGTTTCCCGGAAGGTTTTAAGGTGGGCCTCCGTCATCTGGGCAACGTCCCACTCGCTTTTATAATGGTACCAGAATCCCGCCGGCACTATATCCGCCTTTTCATTACGAAAAATAGCCTCTATCCTTTCGCGTTTGTTCATACTATTCTTCCCCCATGTTTAGCCGGAAAACTTTAAAGTATTGTCAGGCGATACTTCTTATTTGTCAAGGATTTTGAACCGGCGCAAAATGCCTCCGGGACATTAGACCAGACCCTCGAATAAACGACAAAAATTGCTTATATTATAAAGCAGAAACTGGGTTGCGCGAACAAGGAGTATTGCCCATGAGTAGTCCATTAGGTTCCAAACATTTTTGGTTTATATATATTCTCTTTATTTTTGCCGGTATTTTTTCTTTCCTTCCTTCCCTTGCCGCTTTGGAAGTGGATACCGCGGAACTGGAGCAGAATCAGGCGCCGGTGGTTTTTCTTAATTATGAAGGCCCCCATGCCCGGATTGATACGCTGGAACAAATCCGGAACATCGGGTATTTCCTGGGAACAGCGGCCCGGGGCGGCACCCTAAGGCCCGGGCAAACCGGGCGCTATTTTGTCATCCGTTCCCTATCGGCCCCTGAGGGAGATAAACTGGACGCGGATATTTTCGGCCTGGGGGTGGACGTGGGGGTAGATCATATCCGGAATCTCAGGCTCATTATCCAGGGCTACCTGGAAGGGACCTATGCCTATTCCCCCGAGGACGCGAAGCTCTTGTCCGGATATATTACCGTTTAGAACGCGGTCTACCGGAAGGAGTGGAATTATTTTGCCGGCCGTT
>JAITRD010000120.1 GCA_031288575.1 Treponema sp.
ATCGAAAGTTTTACCCCCAGCAGGGCCGTGGCCCCGACGGTCCAGATAACCGCCACAATAACCGTAAGGAGGGGAAGGGCCACAAAGGTAAAATGCCGGAAGGAAAAAAACAGCACCGCTAAAACCACGATAACAACCAGGGGGATAAGCAGCATATTATCTTTGATCATCGATTCGTTAATGGTGGCGTTAATAAGGGTCTGGCCGGTAACATATACCTCCGCCAGACCCGCAAACATTTCCCGGGCCCCGTCCCGAATTTTCATCAGGCTGCGGGTTACCTCGGGACTGACCGCTTCTTCGGTGGTAACATCAAGGTTTATGATTATCTGGGTTGCAGAAAGATTGTCGGAAACAATGGATCCCCGCAGCATATCCCAGGAGGAAATGCGCCGCCTCAGCTCCGTTATTTCTTCCCTGGTTCCGGAAAAATCCGCGGGCACTATATCCTCGACAACAATGGTGTCGCCCTCCGCGTCTATATACTGGGCGGACATTATGGAATTGACGCTCTTCACAAATTCGATGTTTTTTACCAAATCGGCATATTCCCGGATCCGCTTTAAAAATTCCGGTTCAAAAACGCTCCCGTAGGGCCGTTCAAGCCCCACCAGGATCATGACCTGCCCGCCGAAGGCATCGTCAATATATTCGGAAATGACGCGGGCCTTATTTCCCTCGGGCAAAAACCTGATGTTGTTGTTGTCAAGTTCCACCCGGGGAAACTGGAGGGCAAAAAACAGGGTGATCAGGGCGATAAGCCCCAGGATAAGCGCCGGATGTTTAAACAGTCCTTTCATTACTTCCCCTTGATGAGCGGTTCTATGGGGAATATACTGACATAGTATCGTTTATACAACCAACAATTGTTTTTTATTCGTCGGGTAATAAACAAAACAGGCGGTAAATGTCGGTTCCGGAACAAAAACGTGCAAAATGAGTTTGGAATTTTATGAAAGAAATGAAGTCGGACCGGAAGACCCGGTACACCCGGAAAGTCCTGCGGGACAGTTTGATCGAACTGATGAAGGATAAGCCGGTTACCAAAATAACCATCCGGGAGCTTTGCGAAAACGCGGATGTAAACCGCACAACCTTTTATGCCCACTACCGGGATCAGTATGATCTGCTCAAGCAGATCGAGGAGGAAACCCTAACCTATATCGAGGATATGCTGAATAAATACGGCAACAGACGCAGCAAACGGGAAGTTTTGGCAATGGTTGAGGAAATACTTGGTTTTATCGCCAACAACAGCAGTTCCCTTCAGGTCCTGTTAAGCGAAAACGGCGACATCGGTTTTCAGAAAAAACTGTTCCGCTATTTTATGCTTAAAGAACAGGTGATGAAATATTTCCCGAAAAAATCGATAAGGGAAGAAACAAGGGAATACTGGTCCGTCTATGTTATCCACGGCGCCATCGGCCTGGTGCAGCATTGGCTGAAGGACAATATGTCGGTCCCCGTCCCCGAACTGGCAAAGATACTGATGCTGCTCTCCTGGCAGGAGGAACCGGGGTAAGAGCCTCCCCGGAGCAGAGCCTAAACTTGACCCACAATTCGGGCGGTAAATTTATTATCCGAGATTTTGTGGGTCAAGTTTAGCCAAATGCCGCCGGGAAGCCCCGGGGCATTACTATTTATCAATTAACCAGGAACGGCCCCGTTTTAACGCGGCATGGGGATATTTAGTATTAATCTCGAGAATATGTTTTTCAAGCTTCCTTTCTTTTTCATTAATCATCTCGAACAATTCGTTTTGACGGCTATGATTTTCCGGCTCCAGGTTCGATAAGCCGGCCCCGAGGAGCCGCACCCGCCTTCCCGGTTTATATTTTTTCTGGAACAAGAGGCGTAAAAATTCAAATAGTTCATTCATGGAAACGACAGGGTACGGGTAGGTTTCCCGGGCGCTTTCGGTATGAAAATCATCATAACGGATCTTTATAAAAATTGTCCTGCCCTGGAGATTATTGGTATAAAGGCGAAACATAAGATCCTGGCAGATATCAAACAGGACGGTTTCAATGGTAAATTCATCATAGAGATCATGGGGAAAGGTACGTTCGCTGCTTATGGAATGGCTTCCCCGGTCGTCATCAAAGGCGGCGGCGGCTTCCCCCCTGACTGCCCTGTATAAAAACAATCCAAAAGCCTTTCCGAAGATCAGCGTAAGTTTTTCTTTCGGCAGGGCGTAAATGTCCTCCCCGGTCTTTAAGCCGTATTTCTTAAAAAGCTCCTGGCTTTTTCTTCCCGCTCCCCAAATTTTATTCACCCGGAGGGAACGCATAAAGCCTTCCTCCCCTCCGGGGGGAATAATATATAACCCGTCCGGCTTAGACATTCCTGAAGCGATTTTAGCAATGTATTTATTTGAGGCAAGCCCCAGGGAAACAACGAGGCCCGTTTTTCTTAAAACCCGTTCTTTTAGATTTTTGGCCAGGGTTTCCGGGGGACCGAAAAGGCGTTCCGTTCCGGTGATGTCAATAAAGGCCTCGTCAATAGAAATAGCCTTAACGTCCGGGGAAAAGTCAGAAAAAACAGCCAGAACCTCCTGAGATTTTTCCTTGTAGCGGCCCATGTTTCCGCGCAAAAAAATTCCCCCGGGGCATAATTTATAGGCCTGGAAAATCGGCATGGCGGAATGGACGCCGAAAGAACGGGCCTCATAAGAAGCGGTTGATACGACGCTTCTTTTATCCGAAGGCAGGCCGCCGACAATAACCGGCTTTCCGCGGTAACCGGGGTGATCAAGCTGTTCCACGGAAGCATAAAAGGCGTCAATATCCGCATGGATAAAACAGGCCATAAAATCATTTTAGCCGTATTT
>JAITRD010000145.1 GCA_031288575.1 Treponema sp.
CTGTAGGCGCTGGCCGCCGCCTCGGGATTGCCGGTCCACTGCTTCACCGTTTTGGAGGCGTTGCTCCGTTCCCAGATGCCGATGAGCCAGAGCCCGGTGAAGCCCCGCCGGGCCAGTTCATCCAGCTCCTCATCGGGGATCTCATCCAGCCGTTCAATGGGCCGGCCGTATTTTTTGGAAAGCTGATAGAGCCAGACCAGGGTGCTTTTTGCCATAAGCACCGTCCGGGGCATCCAGTCCTGGTCCGGGCTGAACCGCTCGTATTCGTTTTCCAGCCAGCCGTAGGTATAGGCCTCGGTGGGGCCGGGCCCGAAGAAGGAGGGTTTTTCTTCCTCCTTGATAACATCCAAACTGGTAAGGAGCCGGGCCAGGAACTTTCCCAGGAGAAGCCCCCACTTTTTCCGCATAAACTCAAGCTGCCCGGCCAGGGAATCCGGGGAGGCCAGGGCGGGGGCCCGGAGGAGGTCCCAGAGGTTCATCCCGTCGGGGCCGAAGGGGGGCAGTTCCGCCAGGAAGGTCTTTAATTCCGTAACAGCCTCGGGATAAACCGTCTTGTCCGCAAGTTCCGCCTCGTCAAAAAGAAAAAGGAAGGGTTTAAAGGCCGGGTTCAGGTTGGCCAGGGCCAGGAGCAAAAGCTCCTCCAAGGCCAGGGACCGGCAGCTTTCCCCGTCGTCAAGGCCCTCAAGGTATTCGTCTATGGTTATTTCCCCGGCATAGACCTGCCGGGGGGGGAACTGTCCGCAAAAGGCCCGCAGGAGGGCGGAAATTTTATCCGGGCCCAGACGCTGCTCCAGCCTGAGCAGGGCCGTATCAAAGGCGTCGGGCTGCACCTGCTCCCGGTACAGGGCAACCACATAGTGGAGGATCTCGTCGATAAGCCCCATGGCGTTAAGCTGTCCCGCCCGGATGATCCGTTCCGGGTGGAGGGCGGCATTGATCTTGGCGTTAAAATGCCGGGTTAACTCCCGGACCTGCCGGAAATCGGCAAGCACCACATTGCCCCGAAGGGAGAAAAGGCTATGGTTCAGGGCATATTCCTCCCGGACATCCCGGCGGATATGGAATTCCATTACCGCCCGGCGTTTGTCCGCCCTTTGCCCGGCGCCGGGAAAGGCCGCTCCGGTTTGGCCCTGAATCGTCCGTCCTTCTTTTTCCAGTTTTCGCAGGTGAATTGTTAGGTAACCCATCTTTTATTCCTCCGGGGCTGATTTTATTTCGCCGGTTTAACCGATCCAAGCTCTTTTATTGATTTGATAAGGTCCTCATCCTTTGCCAATTCCGCGATTGGCGCCGGCAAACGGTAGGTCCAGTTAAACTCGTTGTAGGTCCCGGGCACGTTGATCCGTTCGGAGGCAGGGTCCGGCGCGTACCACCGGTGGGAAAGGTGGAGCAGGTCCTGGATCTGGAATACCCTGAACCGGGATTTTGCGCCGGCGATCTTATACAGGATGATCTTTGCCGTTCCGGGATTAAAAACCTTAGGCAGGGAAGGAACCCCGATAAAACCGGCAAAGAGTTTTTGATCCGCCTCGCGGTCCCACCATTCCCGCAGGGTGGAGCTGTCATGCACCGCGGGGGTACAGACGCTTAGTTCAGGGTAGGCGCTGAGGGGTATATAGGGCTCCCCTTCATCTTCCCACTCCCGGAACCAGCGGACCACCCGGAGGCCCAGGATTTTCAGCTTGGTTAGCACCTTGGGCACACAGTCCGGTACCGCCCCGAGGTCCTCCGCGCAGGGCAGCATGGAGGAGGAAGCGGCCAGAACGGAAAGAAGCTGTTTTCCCTGGCTGGCCCAAATCCGCTCCGAATCGATCCGCCGTTTTTCCAGCAGGGCCTCAAGCCGGGTCCGTTCATTCTCCGAAAGGGAAGCATAGGCCCGGGAAAAGCGGTAATACCAGACCGGGGAATAGAGCCCCTCCTCGTATTCCTGGAAGATCCGGTTGCTCCAGGCTTTCAGGAGATACGCCGTTGCGGCGGGATGAAGGTTCAGGGCGTGAATATCCTTTTCCCCGCGGATAGCATCTTTAAAAAGCCAAAGCTCCTCATTGCCGACCCGGTCCAGGGCCTGGGTAAAAACCCGCTGGGCCTCGGCGCCAATATCGGCTTCCCGGTACTCGCCGCCCCATTTTTCCCTCAGGCTGTCCCACACTTCCCCGGTGGGGATATGGGGCTGGGATATCCAGCGGACCCGGCCCTGGTCAAAACCCAGATCCTCAAAATCCTTTTGATTGACGGGAAGCGAGGGGATAAAACGGCCCATGGCAGCGGAAACATGCTCCCGCCCGGAGGCCCAGATCCTGAAAAAGCCCAGGACATGATCGATCCGGTAAGCCCGGTAGTATTGCTCCGCCGTTTTAAGCCGGTTTTTCCACCAGCTATAATTATCCTTGGAATGGGCCTCCCAATTATAGGTCGGGAAACCCCAATTTTGCCCGTCAGGGCTATACATATCCGGAGGGGCCCCCGCAGATAATTCCCCGTGGAAATATTCGGAATGGGCCCAGACATCGCAGGAATCCTCGTTCATCAGGATGGGAAGATCCCCTTCAAGGATAATGCCCATGTCGGCGATGCTTTTAGCGACCAAGCTAAACTGCTTATCCAGGGCTTCCTGGAGCCAGACCCAGAAAAGATGTTCCGAACGGAATTGTTCATCATTCCAGAGGGCGTCGATATCCTGCGCGACCACCCGGCCATAATTCGGCCATTCTTTCCAGCTCCGCTCTTCGTTTGCTTCCTTCAAGCGCCGGAAAACGGCATATTCCTTTACCCAGGGATGGTTCTGAATCCAGATCCCAAGGGACGCGCCGGATTTAGCCCGACCGGCGATATCCTTTTCATGGGCGGCGTAGATTTCCCGCAGGAGTTTCATCTTTGCCCGAAGGATCTGCTGATAGGGGAAACGGGCCTCCTTGTTAAACTGCCGGCCCAGCTGCTCAAGTTCCCGGGTATGCCGGGTTGCCTCACTCAGGTCGCCAATCCGCAGGTACAGGGGATGCAGGGCAAAGGCGGTAAGCGCGAAATAGGGAGAACTTTCATAGCCGGTATCGTTGACAGGCAAGAGCTGGATAAGCCCGATGCCCATCCGGGTACAGAGGGCGGCAAATTCCGTCAAATCGGGAAATTCCCCCACCCCCAAACTCCGCTCGCCCCGCAAAGCCCCCACCGGAACCACCGTTCCTATCAGGCGCTGTTCAAAATCGTTTTTTTTCTGACTGTTTCCCATAGTGTTCCCCCCGTAAAAATATATTTATAATTATAGTACATAAATACAAAATTGAGTAAAAGAAAACCGAATTCCAAAAACAGGGGCTTTACAGTTTAATAGACTTCCACTTTCCCGAATAATAACGCAGCAAAACAAAAAGGGAACGTATGGCCTGATCCACCACAAAGCCAATCCAGGCGCCGATAACGCCGGTATGAAAAACATATATAAAAAGATACGATATGAGCGGCCGGACGAGAAGAACGGTAATAAAGATAATAACCGCAACAGATTTGGTATCCCCCGCGCCCCGCAAAGATCCTGCCAGAATAAACTGAGATGACTGCAGGGGCTGGATCAGGGCTATCAGCATCATGAGTTTCGTTCCCGTTTCGACGATCTCCGCCGCGTCGGGCCCCGAGGTGTAAAGGGCCACTATCTTCCCCCCAAAGAAGAAGCTTATCAGGGCGATAAAAAGGGAAACCCCCATGCCTACCCGCCTGGTCCGGGTCGTGTATATCTGGGCCATGTCGATGCGTTTTTTCCCCAGGCTCTGCCCGGTAAGGGCGGTTGCCGAAATGGCAAAGGCCTGACCGTTCATAAACGAAAAGGCCTGGATGCTCATGCATATCTGGTGGGTCGCGAAGGAAACAACCCCCAGCCCCGCGATCATTCTGGTATAAATGATCATCCCCGCACGCATAACAAGCTGTTCCAGCATGGCGGGAAATCCTATTTTTACGATAGACCGGATTGCGTCGATATCGGGCTTGAAACCCTCCCGTAGCTGGAGGCGGATGTAATTCTTGCCCCACAGGAGGGAAACCAGGGCCATAAAAAAAGCCGAGGTCTGGCCGATAACCGTGGCCAGGGAAGCGCCCGCCACTTCCCAGCGGGGAAAGCCAAAGTTGCCGTAGATAAGCAGATAGTTAAATACCACATTTATTATATTAGCCATGAGGTTATACACCATGGGGGTCCGGGAATTGCCAACCCCCCGCAGGGTAGCGGTGGCGGTGGCGGTAAGGGCCAGCAGGGGCAAACCGGCCATCTGTATCTTAAAGTAGACGGCACCCCCGGAAAGAACCGCCGGGTCGGCGGCGCCCATAAGGATGATGAGCCGCTCCGCAAAGATATAGCCAAACAAGGCCGCTATGGAAGAAAGAAAAAAGGTCATCATAATCGCCTGGCGGAGCATGAGGTTGGCCCGTTTTGGGTTTCCCGCCCCCTTGCACCGGGCAACCATAGCAGTGGCCCCTACATTCATAGCCATAAACAGGGTCATGGTTAGAAATTTTGGCTGGGTAGTGAGCCCCACCGCGGTCAAAGCCGCCGATCCGAGCTGCCCGACCATCATAAGATCCACCATGGACGCCAATTGGGTAAGGATCATCTCCACCATGGAGGGCCAGGCAATGCGGACAATGTCCCGGTATACCATTCCCGGCACAATGTTCTGAGGCATTACATCGGCTATCTTTCCCTTTTTATCCTTTTCAAGCTGCTCGTCCGTTCCCATTTCGACCCGGTCAAGGGCCATTTCGCTGGCAGATGCCATAGCAGTATTCCTCTTTCCGCTTATTTTAGGCCAATGTCTCCGGTCTTGCTACTAGGCAGAGGAAAGGCCCTCGACTTTGCAGGTTATTTTTTGTAATATATAGGTGCATGAACAAGATATTAAAAGCAAAAATTCTGGAAGCCTTTTCGTCTGTTCTCCCCATTACGGTAATCGTGCTTATTGCGAGCGTTATCCTGGTTCCTATGCCTACAGGGACAATTTTGATGTTCCTGGCAGGAGCGGCGCTTTTGGTTATCGGGATGGGCTTTTTTACCCTGGGGGCCGATATGGCCATGATGCCCATGGGGGAAGGCATCGGCAGCCAGCTTACCCGGTCCTCCAATATCATCCTTACCCTGGCAACCAGTTTTGTGATGGGGGTCATCATTACCATTGCCGAACCGGACCTTCAGGTCCTTGCCCGGCAGGTACCTTCGGTACCGAATATGGTCCTTATTTTAACCGTTGCGGCGGGGGTGGGCCTGTTCCTCGTTATGGCTATCGCCCGTATCCTTTTCAGGATACGGCTTTCGACCCTGCTGATAATTTTTTATTTCCTGGTTTTTATCGTTACGATCTTTACCCCCAACAATTTTATCCCCGTTGCCTTTGATTCCGGGGGGGTCACTACGGGGCCCATCACGGTGCCTTTTATCCTGGCCATGGGCCTGGGGGTCGCTTCGGTGCGGAGCGATAAGGATTCCCAAAATGACAGCTTCGGCCTGGTGTCCCTTTGCAGCGTGGGGCCTATCCTGGCGGTGCTTTTGCTGGGGATTTTTTTCAAACCCTCCGGGGCGGATGTGGAAAGCCACACCGTTCCTGTGGTAAACACCTCCCGGGAAGTGGTAGAGATTTTTGCCTTTGAAATGCCCCACTATATGGAGGATGTGTTTTTTGCCCTGGGGGCCATTATCCTGTTTTTTGCCGTTTTCCAGTTCATTTCCCGGCGTTATAAACGGCATCAAATCGCCCGGATTTTGGTAGGCTTTTTATATACCTTTATCGGCCTGGTCGTTTTTCTTACCGGGGTGAATGTGGGCTTTATTCCCGTGGGGCATCTTTTGGGGTCCGAATTGGCCGCGGCGCCCTTTAAGTGGATTCTGGTCCCCCTTGGCATGGTCATCGGCTATTTCATTGTCGCCGCGGAACCGGCGGTTCACGTATTAAATAAGCAGGTTGAGGAAATCTCCTCAGGCGCCATCCCCCAAAAGGCTATGAACCGGGGGCTTGCTATCGGTATGGCCGCCGCCTTAGCGATTACCATGGTACGGATCCTCACGGGCATTTCTATCATGTGGATCCTCATCCCCGGTTATGCCTTTGCCCTAATCCTCACCTTTTTTGTCCCTAAAATCTTTACCGGCATTGCCTTTGACTCCGGCGGAGTATGCAGCGGGCCCATGACTTCCACCTTTCTCCTGCCCCTGGCTATGGGGGTCTGTGAGGGGGCCGGGAAAGACCTTATGGCCGACGCTTTCGGGATAGTCGCCATGGTCGCCATGGCGCCCCTGATCGTCATACAGCTTATGGGGTTGACTTACGTACGCCGGATGAAAAGCGCCGCAAAACAACAGAGCGAGCGGCATATTGAACCCATTCAGAAGGAAGACGAAGGGGCAATTATCGAATTTGAGGAGGATCATTCCCATGACTGATATAAAAAATCAACCGGCCCTGCCGGAGGCTTTGCCGGTTATAAAACTTTTAATATTTATCATAGACTGGAATAAAACAAAAATTGTCTCCAGCGTCTTTGAAAGCGAGCATGTCCGGTTTCATTTTATCAGCAAGGCCCGGGGAACAGCCAGTTCCGAAATCCTCGACGTTCTGGGGATCGGTTCAAGCGAAAAGGCGATGGTCCTCTGCCTGGAACAGGATGTTATGGTACCGGTGCTGCTTAAGGAAGTGCGGAAAAAACTCGGCTTTCACAGCCCCGGCGCGGGAATAGCCTTTACGGTTCCCCTGTCGGGGATCAATCATCCCATCCTCCGGGTCTTTAAAGACAGCATCAACAAAAACGATAAAATATTTTCAGAAAAGGAAAAGGAAACAGATAAAATGGGTACTGAAATAAAGCATGATCTGATTGTTTCTATTATAAACCAGGGCTATAGCGACGAATTTATGACCGTAGCC
>JAITRD010000157.1 GCA_031288575.1 Treponema sp.
GATGGTGCAAAGCTTCGGTCTTAGGACCCGCAGGGTCCTCTGCCCCCCTGGGGAATTTTGTCCGCCCAGCCGGCCTTATTGTTCCGTTTGGGGGAGGTTTAAGCGGTAAAGGCAGGGCCTTTGAGGGGGAAGAAATGGCGAATGTGGACAGGGTATAGCCGTTGTTTTAAACTATTTATGAGGGTTTTTATGCTTTGCTTCTTTTCTTTGCCGCAGAGATCAAAATTTTCCATAAAAAATCCACCGATACGCCGACGCAAGGGCCTGGCCGGGATATGCCGGAGGATCTTAATTTCCCTTGCGGCGGGATCATTTTTTTTAAGCGCCTGCGCCGCGGAGGAAACCAAAAGCGGGGAAAGCCTTTACATCAACCTGAATGAATATACCGCTTACTTAAAGGACGGTTTTAATCAAGAAGACATTACCGGGCCGCCGGATCTTTCCCCTAATTCCTGGCGGATAATCGAAGAGCGGACGGGGAATAAAAAAAGGACAATACAAATCAGATACTCCGGCCTGATGAGCATCCCCTACAGGACTTTTTTGTCCCCTCTTGGGGAGAAGGACCGGGAATATACCCTTTTAATACCCTTTACTATAAACCGGGAACAGTTTGAAATCCTGAAGGGGGACAACGCCTTCCAGCCGGGCATTTTTTTGGCCGCCCTGGGGGACAATTGGGAAATATTCCTCAACGGCAAAAAGGTTAAATCGGAGGTATATCTGGACCAGGAGGGGCAGATCCGCTCCCACCGGAGCCGGCGGTCTGTTTTTTTCTCCCTGGATAAATCCCTGTTCGCCCAGGGGAGCAACCTGCTGGCCTTCAGAATCCTGGGAGCGCCGGATTATAACAAAACCGGCCTCTTTTATCACGCCCCCTACTATATCGGCGATTATGGGCAAATAGCCCGAAAAAACAACGAATCCCTGCTTATAGCCCAATGCGGGATCTATATTTTTATAGGATTCTACCATTTGCTGCTGTTTTTTCCCCGCCGGCAGGAACGGTACAACCTGTATTATGGCATCTTTTCCGTTCTTTTGGGAATTTATGTGTTCCTGAGAACCCATGCCGGCCTTCCGGTCATTCCGGACAGCGCCGTCCTTTTGCGGCTTGAATACGGCTGTTTTTGTATGATCATGCCCATGATGTCCGCCTTTTTAGAGAGTTTAAATTTTAAAAAAATATCCCTGGGCAATAAGATCTACGGAACCTGCTGCCTTTTTCTCGCCCTGTCCCAGGGGATTTTTTCCCTTCCCTATGGGGAAGACGCCCTGTTCCTGGCATGGCGGCTTGTCCCCTGCGGCATTGTATATGTTTTTGTTTATGATATCGGGTATGCGTTTTTTTGCCTTGTCCATAAAAAATGGAAGGAGGATAAAAACGTCCCGCTCATAAAAAACCTGTGGGTTTCGATTATCTCGACCCCCCAGGGCAATATCCTGATCGGGGCTCTTTTTTTTCTTGTTGTGGGATTTTTGAATATTGTCTATGGCCTAAAATCCCAGGCCGGCACTATTCACTATATTAATCACGGTTTTTTTGCATTCACCATAATCACGACCTTGATCCTGGTCCGGCGTTTCGGCAATTTGTTCAGCCGCTTGGATTATATGAACAATACCCTGGAACTCATCAATGCCAATCTGGAAAATACGGTAAAGGAACGGACCCGGGATCTGGAACAGCAAACCCGGCGGGCCGAATCGGCATCCCGGGCAAAAAGCGCCTTTCTGGCCCGGATGAGCCATGAAATTCGAACCCCCATGAACGCCGTTATCGGGATGAGCGAATTGGCCCTGCGGGAGGAAGCCCGCCCGCATTTGATGATAGAATATGTGCAGGACATTAAACAGGCCGGGATCAGCCTGCTGGCCATCATCAACGACATCCTGGATTTTTCCAAAATTGAAACGGGGAACCTTGAAATTGTTCCGGGTTCCTATTCCCTCAGCACCCTGATAAACGACGTGATTAACCTGGTGCGGGTAAGAATTACCGAAAAGGGGCTTATTTTTATGGTTGACGCGGAGGCTTCCCTCCCCGAAAGGCTCCACGGCGACGAGGTACGGATCCGGCAGATCCTGCTCAATCTCCTCTCCAACGCGGCAAAGTACACCCATCAGGGCTATGTCAACCTTACCGTAACCGGTTCCCCCATGACAGAGGGTAATTTTACGCTGTACTTTGCCGTTACCGACAGCGGTATCGGCATAAGGACCGAGGATACGGAACTGCTTTTTGGCGATTTTATCCGCCTTGATCCGGGACAAAACAAGGCCATAGAGGGTACCGGCCTGGGTTTATCCATCACCCGGAACCTCTGCCGGATGATGGGGGGCGATGTTTCGGTGTCCAGTGAATACGGCACGGGATCGGTCTTTACCGCCCATATCATTCAGAAATGCACCGACAGCGGCAAATTCGCCATAGTGGAAAATCCCGATAAAAAACGGACTCTCCTCATCTATGAACAGCGGATCTATGCGGAATCTGTCCGCGTTACCCTGGAGAATCTGGGGATTTCCGTGACAATGTGCGGCGCCGGGGAGGACTATTTCCGGGAACTGGAAACCGGATCCTATGGATTCGCCTTTTTTTCAGCCAATTTTATGGCGGACACGATACGCCGTATAGAAGGCCTCTCCCTGAAAACAACCGCCGTCCTCCTGGACGAATTTGAACGCACAAGTATCGTCAAAGATACGCTCCGGATCCTGATGCCCGCCTACGCGACGCCGGTAGCCAACATCCTCAACGGTCTCATCCTGCCGGAACGGCGGATGAGTGACCGGATTCGTTTTATCGCCCCCCGGGCTCATATTCTACTGGTGGATGATATTGCTATCAATCTCAAGGTGGCGGAGGGGCTCCTGATGTTGTATCAGATCCGGGTCGATACCGCTGCCGGCGGACTCAAGGCCATCGAACTGGTTCAGCGACATGATTACGACATCGTTTTTATGGACCACATGATGCCGGAGATGGACGGGATTGAGGCGACTGTCCGGATCCGGGAACTGGGGGGACGGTACCGGGAACTGCCCATTATCGCCCTTACGGCCAATGTGGTTTCAGGGATGCAGGAGCTGTTCTTGGCAAAGGGCTTCAACGATTGTCTTGCAAAACCCATTGAAATGTCCCGGCTTGATACCATCCTCAGATCCTGGATTCCGGCGGAAAAAAGAGAAATGGTTCCGATCCGGAACACACAGCCCTTACAGGAATCCGCGGCCGGTACCATACCGGACGTGAAGAGCAGGGGATTGATGATTGAAGGACTTGATACCGCCCGGGGCATCATCACCACCGGCGGCTCAGAAGCCGCTTACCGGGAGATCCTGGCCCTCTACTGCAGGGATGCGACGGAACGGCTAGACATTCTCCGGCAGGTTCCGGACGAGGCGGGCCTGCCCCTGTTTACTACCCAGGTACACGCCCTGAAAACCGCCTCCGCCAGCATCGGAGCCATGAGCCTGTCGGAAGAGGCGGCCATGCTGGAAAGGGCGGGCAAAGCGGGGGATCGCGGCTTTATTGCGGATCACCTGGACCAATTCCGGAAGGCCCTTATTTCCCTGACAGGGATGATCCGGAAGGCCCTTGATCCGGAGGCCGGGGAAGGGGACGATGGGGCCGCCGCTCCTGCCGAGCTTGACCGGACCCTGTTTACCCGGCTCCGGGATGCCCTGAAGGGGGAAAACATCGGGACCATAGATTCGCTTTTAGATGAACTTAAGGGGAAGGTTCCTGACCCTGAAACCGCCAAGATCCTTGGGGCAATAGCGGATAGTGTACTGGTATCCGACTTTAAGGAAGCCATCGAGCTGATCGATGCGCTGCTTTGAAGACGGACCGGAGACGGAGGCAGTCTAACATTGGCCTTGCCGCTGAAATGGCGTGTCCAGCAATTCCAAATTCAACTGTTCCAAAACCGAAAAGAGACCTGAAAACTATATCGGGGGTCCTGTCGGCTGGAAAAAAGCGGGGCCCCTCCCCCTCCTTTTTTCCACCGCCACCCCATCCGGCCTTTTTGGGTCTCTTTTCGGC
>JAITRD010000195.1 GCA_031288575.1 Treponema sp.
CTCTATGTTTCCCCTTCCCTCCAGATCGGTTTTGCCGCCATGACCCTGGCGGGTTCCCCCTTTTCCTCGGAAAAGCAGATCGCCGAATTGGTTCTGGCCCATCTCCTTTCTACCGGGGCCCTTTGGGAGGATATCCGCATGAAGGGCGGCGCCTACGGGGCCTTTGCCCAATCCGACGGGATTGAGGGGGCCTTTTCCCTTTCAACCTACCGGGATCCCAATCCTCACCGGTCTTTGGGGGTCTTTAAGAGCGCCCTCGAAAACTTAGCCCGCCGGGGAATCGATGAAGATTCCCTGGAAAAGGCCGTCATTGGAACCTACGCCAGGGAAACCCGGCCCCGGACCAACGCGGAAAAGGGCATTGTCGATTTTTCCCGTTTCCTTTACGGCATCGACGACGCCAAACGGGCCCGGCGGCGCAAATTTCTCATCAAAATACGGGCGGATCAGATCGCCGCCGCCGCGGATTCCCTCCTTTCCGGCGCCGGCGCCTCCTATCCGGTGATCCTGGCGGGGCCCGGAACCAAGGAACAGGCGGTTCAAGGGGACATCACGGTAAAGCATCTGCCCGTATAGGACGCTTAAGCCCGGCCCGCAAAATTCTGAGCAACCCCCGGATTCGGTGCTGAAAATTTCGTTATAATTTCGCTTTATTATTAAAGCGCCTCCCATGCCAATGCCTTTAATATGAGGGGAGGCGTTTTATGTATGTAACAGCCTACGCGCCCTACGGCGCCGACGGGATTATCATCCGGGTGGAGGCGGATATACGCCGGGGCATACCGGGGATAGACATTACGGGGCTTGCGGAGGGAGCGGTCCGGGAAGCCCGGGAGCGGGTCCGGGCGGCTTTCCGGAATTCGGGGTTTCCCTTTCCCCCGGATCGGATCCTGATTAACCTGGCCCCCGCGGGGGTACGCAAGGATGAGGCCTCCCTGGACCTTCCCATAGCCCTGTCGGTTATGGCCGCGGCGGGAATGGTTCCCGCCCTGGATGAACTCATGGTCCTCGGGGAACTGGAACTTTCAGGCAGGCTCCGGCCGGTCCGGGGGGTCCTGGCAGCCACCGCCGCGGGGATCCGGGCGGGAATCCGGGACTTTATTGTTCCCGCGGAAAATGCCCGGGAGGCGGCTATCCTCGCCCGGGGCCGTTTTGCCGCCGCCGCATCCCTGGCTGAGGCGGTCCATGCCCTGTTTGTCCGGGCCGAAACCGGCTCCCTGCCCGGGGCTGACCTGGGGGATCCTCCGCCGCCGGGGGGACCCGCCCGGTCCGCCGGGGATTTTTCCCAGGTCCGTTCCCAGGGACGGTATAAACGGGCCCTGGAAATCGCCGCCGCGGGGGGCCATAACCTGCTGGTTTTCGGCCCCCCCGGCGCGGGAAAGACCATGCTTGCCCGGCGCATGCCCTCTATTATGGCTCCCCTGGAAACCTGGGAAGCGGTGGAGGTTACCCGGCTCTATAGCCTTGCGGGGCAGATTAGGACCGGGCCCCCGAATTCCGGGCTGGAGGAGGCCGGCCCGGATGCCCCGGCGCCGGAGTCCGCCGGGCAAAGCGGGGATTCCCTGAACGGCGGGGCCCCGCTTTCCGCCGGGGGCTGCCTCATTACCCAGCCCCCCTTCCGCTCTCCCCACCATTCCGCCAGCGCCCAGGGCATCCTGGGCGGGGGGAAGACCGTAAGGCCCGGGGAGATAAGCCTTGCCCATTTCGGGGTGCTTTTTATGGATGAGGCCCCGGAATTTCGGGTTAATGTTCTCCAGGCCCTGCGGGAACCCCTGGAGGACCGGGTGGTTACCATTTCCCGGGCTGAGGGGCCGGTACGGCTCCCCGCGGAATTTCAGCTCCTCCTGGCGGCCAACCCCTGCCCCTGCGGCCGGCTGGGCATGGTTCCTGAAGGCCCCTCCCCGGAAGGGGGGAATCCCTGCGGCGGGGGCTGCCTCTGCACCGCCGAGGAGATCCACCGGTACTGGCGGAAACTCGGCGGAGCCCTGCTGGACCGGGTGGAACTCCGGGTTGCGGTAAAATCTCCCCGGATAGCGGAGATGGGGCAGGGGGAAGAAGAACCCAGCGCCGCCGTCCGCTGCCGGGTTATCCGGGCGGCGGAGATACAACGGGAACGGTTTAAGGGTACGGCGATACGCCGTAATGCCCGGATGACCACGGACATGATCAGCCGGCATTGCCATTTAAGCAGGGAAGCGGAAGGGGCCTTCCATGGGGCGGCGGAAAAATTAGGCCTTTCCGGCCGGGCCTTTTACGGGGCATTGCGGACCGCCCGGACCATCGCCGACCTGGAGGATAAAGAAACCATCCTGCCTGTTCATATTTTGGAAGCGGTCCAGCACCGGCGCTTAGGGGAGGATCCCTACGAGATCCTTTCCGTATAATAATGGAGGAAGATTTATGAAGAAAATATTTTTTGCGGTTTGTTTTTTAATTGCCGTCTTAACGGTAACGGCTCAAACATCATATATGTTTGTTGATTCAATAGAAGGCCTGCGGGTGCGGAATAATCCCGGCTTAAACGCTGAAAAAATCTATTTACTGCCCAATAACGCTAAGG
>JAITRD010000256.1 GCA_031288575.1 Treponema sp.
GAACGGGTGGGGCTAAGTTCCCGGGCCCGGCATCTTCCCAGCCAGCTTTCCGGGGGGGAGCAGCAGCGGGTCTGCATAGCCCGGGCGCTTATCAACTACCCCATGCTGATCCTGGCGGACGAACCCACGGGAAACCTGGACGAGGCCAACGAACAGATTGTGATCGACATATTTAAACAGCTCCACGCCGAGGGCAGCACCATTATTGTGGTAACCCATGACCCGGAGGTGGCGGAGGACGCGGAACGGACGGTGGTGCTGGAACACGGGCGCATAGCGAGGATTGTCGAAAATGCAATGAGGAGCGGGGTATGAGCAGGGGTGTCTGTTTTTTCCTGGCCGGCCTTTTGCTGGCCGGGCTCTTGCTGGCCGGCTGCGGAAAAGCGGGCTATAAGGACGGGGTTTATACCGGGAGGAGCGGCGAGGACGATACCGGCGCCTGGGGGGAGGTAACCATTACCATAACAAGGGAGCGGATCGCCGGTTGCCAATTTGTTACCCGGCAGAAGGACGGGACTATTAAGGACGAAAACTACGGCAAGGTAAACGGGACTATTTCAAACCAGGATTATTATGATAAGGCCCAGCTTGCGGTCCGGGCCATGGAACAGTACGCCCGGACTTACCGGGAGGCCGGGGACCTTAAAAAGGTGGAAGCCGTCAGCGGGGCCACCATAGCCTTTGACCAGTTTACCGAAGCGGTGGAAACCGCCCTGGAGGGGGCAAAAAAATAAGGTAAATACAGCCCGGGAAAACCGGAAAAATTGTCGCCCCTTTCTTCGATTTTTCCGGCTGGCGTTATTTGCCGGCCCTATACCGGCGGAGGGCGCTTGAACGGGTTTTTGTATTGCCCGGGGACGCTTTATGCGGCGTGTAACGCCCGTATAGATCGTCCCCGGGTTTTTTTAGCTCCGCCGGTACGCCAGGGCCCGGAAGCCCTTCCGTTTTATATCCCCCAGGCGGATAAAGTTTTTCGGTTTTTTCCGGTCGAACCGTTCCGCCTCGGAAGCGGAGAGGCCCGCCAAAACAAGGCCTCCGGGGCTTAAAAGCCGGTTGAGCCCTTCCCAATAGGAACCGAGCCGGTCGGTTTGGGGGACCGGTTCGGGGAAAAGGGCGATAAAAGGGTATCCGCCGGCCGGTTCCGGTAAGGCCGGGAACCCATTCCCCGGGGCGGAAAGGTCAAGGGCGGGGCGGCAAAGCACCGCCTCCTCCGGCCTTGACCCCGGTCCCTCCCCGGAGAGGGACCCCAGGGCGGTCAGGGCATTATGCCGGCCCGCTTCCAGGGCCAGGATGTTCCGCCCCGAGAGGACCAGGGGCCGGAAGGGGAAAACCGCCCCGGGCTTTTCCCCGGCCGCCCGTTTTATCAGCCATGCGGGAAAATGCCCCTGGTCCTCCCCGTGGATAAGGGCCGGTACGGGGGACCTCCCCGGGGGAGATGCCTTTATCCCCAGGCGGGTGAGGAGTTTTGCCGCCGTCAAAACCGCCCCGCCGGGGCTGTCAAAGGAAGCCGCGCCGTAGCAGGTGTCCAGGGAGTAGGGGACCCCTTCGGTTTCGTAGGAACCGCTCCTGCGCAGATAGGCCGGGATCAGGGAAAGCAGATCCTTCCCCCCCTCAGGGGCCGGACAAAGCGCCGGCCTCCTCTCCGGGGGGCCGTAGGCCAGTACCGTATGCCCCTTGCCGGTCTCTTCCCGGCAGAGGGGGAGGGAAGCGGCCTGTATCCGGGCACGGAAAAAATCCGCCAGGGGATTAACCGCCACCAAAAGGACCCGGCCCCGGGCGTTAAGGAGCGCCGCCGAGCGGGATACGAAATCCGCCAGGACCGGCTCCCCCGCCTTGGCGGGGATGTTGGAGAGGATAAGGTCCCAGGCCGCGCCGGGGGGGCCGGCGAGGAGGGGTTCGGTATAGGCGGAGAGCCGGGCGGGGGAGAGGCCGTTTTGCCGGGCGTTGTATTCGGTAAAAACCCGGGCAAGTTCATCCCGGTCCTGGGAGCGGACCTGGCAGGGGGGCGCCCCCGGGTACCGGGCCTCCAGGGCGGCAGCCCCGGCGCAGACGCCGATAACCCCCACGCCGGAGCCGGCGTCCAGGACGGAGGCGGGCAGGGGGCGTCCTTGGGCAATATCCTCGTCCCAGGTATTGGAAAGAACCTTGAGGAGCAAACGGGTGCCGGTATCGATATCCGCGGAACTAAAAAGCCCCTGGGAAAGGGCAAAACGGAAATTTAATCCCCGGAATTTAAAATCGACCCCTTTGTGGGCATAGGCTTCGATTAAAGGAGGACAGGCCGGAAAAGGAACGGCCGTCTTCCGGCCCCGGGGATTGACCGCTATGAGTTCACCCGTTCCACATATTCGTTGGTTTCGGTATTTACCAGGATTTTTTCACCCTGTTTAATAAAAAGGGGCACCCGGATGGTAAGGCCCGTTTCGGTAACGATGGGTTTGGTCGCGCCGGAAACCGTATCGCCCTTGACATAATTTTCGCTTTCGGCAACCGTAAAAACTACCTTGTAGGGGATCCTGATATCAATCACATTCCCTTCCCAGATGGTAAGTTCGTAGGAATCCCCCTCTTTGAGGTAATATTTTTTATTTTCCGTATCGGCGGTGATGGGCACTTCGTGCTGGTCATAGGATTCATTATCCATAAAATGAAAATGATCCTGATCCGCGTATTGAAACTGGCAGGTAACAACATCCACCCGGGCATCCTCAACTTCCTGCTGGGTAGGTATGGTGAGGGTCAAAACGGCGCCGTCCTTGATGCTTTTCATTTTTATCCGGGCAATGGCGGTTCCTTTCCCGGGATTATGAAATTCCCGCTCAACCACCAGATAGGGCTGCCCCTTTTGGAGTAAACAAGTACCCTTAACGATATCTCCGCCTCGAATCATATATTCCTCGTTTAGCCGGGCGCCTTTACCCCGGCTGAATTTTGTTTCGTGATATAAAGAAGTATAACAATTTTTACCCCTTGCGTCTATCGCCTATCCTTCAGCATACGGGCCGCTTACCCTTAAAGCAATAATGATTTTAAGAAGCGGCGGAGAAAGTTATGATTTTTTATACCCTTATGGCAAAGCCGCCGGGAAGCCCTTTATGGGGATGCGGCGTTTTGGCGCCCGTCTTTAGGCGGGAAACTTGCCCCTGTTGGCGGGCGCGTTTTTTTGAGTGAGGCTGGGGAAAAGGACGGAGTAAAGAGATTTCCGGCGGTGTTTTGTTCCGGCAAAAGCCCCGTTGGTACCGGGTTTAAGCCCATAACTAATTTATTTTAAGATGCAGCAGAATAGCCCGTTTTTTATCATCAACAACCTTCATTGCAATTCGGGTATAAAGTCCCAGCCTCTTTGCCAGCATTTTTCTTGCGCCGGTGAAAAAAACACGTTCCTCTAGCAACTCTGTCCCGGTTCTTTTTGAAAATTCCATGCCGTCATTAACATAAAAATACATAAAGGCGTCAGTATTCCCGGTCTTTTTTACATACTTATTTGTATATTTAATGCCTGTCTCATTGGTGGCGTCAAATATCAATTCAGCATTAAAAAATATTTTTTTTACATCATTGATAAATTGGATGACCCTGTCCTCTTTGAAATATTGAAAAACGCCGGAAACGACAAGCAGTGCCGGCATTGATGTATCGATTTGTTTTGTCCATTCCATATCAAATATATTGCCAGCAATTAACCGTTCATTTGCCTGTTCCCCTAATATGCTATGTCTCGCGGCAATTACATCGGGGAGATCAATTTCATAAAAAATCGCGGCCTGTTCATTTAGCCGGTAATATGCCGTTTCAAGCCCCGCGCCGAGGTAGATGACATTGCTTTTATTATATTTTTTAATAAATGTTTTTACCATTGAGTCCAGATTGTAGTACCTGGCAACGGAAGCCATAAGCGAATATTCAGATGATTTTTTTTGTATGTTGTTGTCCGGAATATATTCCTCCAGTGACAGGGCTTTTTCGTCAAAAAAATATTCAGGGAATTTTTTTGATACAAATATGCGCGCTGTCAAGGGAATAAACAATGTATCGGATACGCCTTGCAATACTTTACCCCTCGCTCATTGAGATAAACCAAACCTTGAGAACAAATTGCGAACAAATATCGACAAATAAGCTGCCAAAGGTTTTTATAATTGTTTAGAGTTCTTGCTGCCCATAAATACCGTATGCTTTTTCCGCAAAAAATACAAGCGGAAAGTCCCCGCTTTAGGGCGCCCCGGACCGTAGCCAGATTTGCCGCTGTGGATCCCTATGCAGTAGTGCGCCGTCTTGCGGCAGACTTCTCGGTAATGTTTGCTTCCGCAAATCTTACCGGCGTCCCGCCAGGATCGGGGGCCTTTGGGCATAGCCAATAACCAGCGCCGCGCCGTCAGCATCAAAGCCGGTTTGTTTTTTGCGGCCGTTGTCCCCGGTCATTTTCAGGGAAGCGATAAGCCTGCCTTCGCCGCTCGCCTCAATCTTGAAAGCGTAACAAAAATGACCGGCTGGGCGGGCAAAATTCCCATGAGGGGCACGCTTGCTTTGCTTTAGTAGGTTTGTCGTCGCCCTTGAGGGTCAGGCGTAAAGCTTCGGTCATAGGACCCATAGGGTTCTCTGTCCCTCATGGGAGTTTTGCCCGCCCAGCCGGCCTTATTCGGGAGTCTGGTTTAATACCCCGAGGCTATGATAAAGGTGTGCGGTTTCTGGTATGCTGTAGGTGTTCGGAAGAACAGCTGCCGGTTGTCAAGCTGCTGGGGCAGAAATGACCCCGTTACCCCGAATAACAGCCGGCAGTGTAGCTGCTTACGCAGCAATCAGAAAGCATATGCTTCTTGGGGAATGGCCCTTAACCAGTCATTACCCCGCATAGACGTATGGTTCAGTATGCCGGAGTTCTGCCGAACATTCGATCTTTTTCCCGGAGGTTCCTATGACCTTTATCGGTATCGATTTGCATACCAACCGGTTTACCTGCTGTTACCGGGACGGGCGTCTTTCGGACCGTCCGCAGGACCGGGTGGTGAAAACCTTTGACCTGAATGAGGGGGGGCCGGCGGCGTTTTACGCCACCCTGACGGCGGACACCTATGTGCTGGCGGAGGCGACGATAACCACCTTCTCGTTCGTCCGGCTGTTCAAAGACAAAGTGAAGGAGGTTATCATTGGCAACACTTACCAGTTGAAGCAGATAAGCCTTGCCCGGAACAACACGGACAAGATCGACGCGGACAAGCTGTGCCAGGCGCTTATGTCCCGGCCCCAAAAGATCTTTACCCGGGATGAGATCATCACGGGGATCAAATCCGGCGATTATGACGGATTCGACCGGTCCGTTGATTAAATTTACGCCAAAAAACCGGGGACGATTCAAAATCCCCCGGCATATTCGTACCGTTTTATGTATGAAATTTCCCAAAGGATGGAAACCGAACATCGTCTCAATGGTTCCCTCCGCTATGACCTGTATCCCCTCTATTACGGGCAGATCAACATTGAAACCTACGGCCTCTTTTTTTACAACGAAACCGAGTCGGGATTTTTGTTAACCCTGAACCGCTTTTTATTCGTCGCGGGGCTTATCTTTACCCTCTGGGCGTTTTTATCTCAATAATCCTCGCCGCCGCCATATCCCGGCCCATCCTGACGGCGGCCCGGGCCGCCCTTTGAGGTTTTCTGCTTTCCCTGCCGGCTTTGGATACCCGCAGCTTGATTCAAATACCAGGGAACCGGTGGCGTAAACATACACAGCGGGGGTTATAAACCGTTCCCGGGAAGGCGCTTGTCAAAGCAATTAACCTTTGACGCTTCCCAAAACCAGCCCCTTGGTAAAGTAACGCTGGAGAAAGGGATAAACCATGAGAACCGGAATCATACCCAGAAAAACCTGGGCCGCCTTAATGGTACGGTCGGAAACCTTGGCAAAAAGCTCCATCTCCGTTAGGGAGAGGAGGCTGAAATCCGCCTGCACCAGAATGGTCTGCATATAACTTTGCAGGGGATAGCCTTCGGGCCGGTTGTTATAAATAAGGCCGTCGAACCAGGCGTTCCAATGATTGATAATTACAAAAAGCGTTACCGTGGCCAGCGCGGCAGTAGAAAGGGGAAGGTAGATCCTGGTGAGTACCGTCCAATGCCCCGCCCCGTCAATAAAGGCAGCCTCCTCAATTTCATTGGGAAGGTCCCGGAAAAAGTTAAGAAGTACGATCATATTAAAAAGAGGGACCGCCCCCGGAAGTATCAAGGCCCAGATGGTACCCATAATGCCGGTTTTCGCCACCGTAATATAAGTAGGAATAAGACCGCCATTGAATAGCATGGCCACCAGGAAAAAGGCCACATAGAATTTCCGGGCGGGAAAACGCGCCATCGGCTTGGAAAGGGGATAGGCGCAAAGAATGGTCATGACGCTGTTAATGATTAGACCCAATCCCACCCGGCGCAAAGAGACCAGAAAGGCCCGCCAAAATTCAATTTTGGAACTTATATACTTATAGGCGTCGGTGGAAAATTGTACCGGCCATATCCCTACCATCCCCGCCGATGCGGGACCGGCGGAACTCAAGGAAACCGCCAGGATGTGAAATATGGGGAAGATACAGGCCGCGGCGGCTAAAATCAGGACCACATGAATAATACTGTCAATAAGATAATCCAGGCTGGTTTTCCGGTAAGTCATGCCTTCTCCTTCAATTTAAATTAAAGTACCCGGTAACCCGTAGTTTTATAGGCAATCCGGTAGGATGTGGTAATCAGAATCAGGGCGACAATAGATTTCATCATCCCGGCGGCGGTAGAAACGCTGAACTGCATACTGACCAGCCCCAGGCGGTAGAGCAGGGTATCAAGAATATCGCCGGTTTCGTAAACCACCGGCGCATAGAGATTAAAAATCTGATCAAAACCGCCGTTCAGGATATTGCCTATTGAAAGAGTAGTCATGAGTACGATCATCGGCGCTATACCCGGTAGGGTTATATGGATAAGCTGCTGCCAGCGGTTTGCACCATCTACGTAGGCCACTTCGTAAAAGGTAGGATCAATAGCGGTAAGGGCGGCAAGGTAGACGATGGTCCCGTAGCCGAATTCTTTCCATATCTCGGAAAGGATGAGTACCCAGGGGAAGTACCGGTTATCCCCCAGGAAGTAGATTGCGTTACCCCCTATATTGGTAATAACCGTATTGAAAAGCCCCGACTGGGGGGCCAGAAGATCCCGCAATATTCCGGCTAAAAGTATCCAGGAAATAAAGTGGGGAAGATAAATCATGGTTTGAATACTCCGCTGAAGCCATCGCCTGCGGACTTCATTAAGAAGCAGGGCAAATATTACGGGCACCACAATACCAAGGACGATCTTGCAGCCCGCAATCCATACGGTATTCCGCAAAGCCCGGGGAAATTCCATCATGTTAAAAAGAAAAATAAAATTTTTAAGCCCCACCCATTTAGAACCCATAATCCCCAGGGCGGGAAGATAATTCTGAAAGGCCATCACCAATCCCCCGATAGGGATGTAATGATAAATAAAGACTAAAATTACTGCGGGAAGCAGCATAAGATGCAGGGTAAAGGTATCGTGTTTCTGTCTTATAGCAGCGCTTTTCCGGGTTTTTTCGGTGTTCATGGGTTCTTCCTTTTAAAAAGAAATAACATGACCAATCGGTCATGTTATTTCTGTGCGGGCCCTAAGCTTACCTTGAATTTGCCCGGTCGTTCACTTCTTTGGTAATGGCATCACCGCCCTGACGTTTCCAGTTGGTAACAAAGGCGTCAAAATCCGCTACCGGCGAAGCACCCATGACGATCTTGGTGAACACCTCATCCCTCATACTCTTGAGGGTGCTTTCGTAGGCGGCCATGGCTTCTGTAGGCGCCCCAAAGAACCCGTTGAGGGTAATCAAGTTATTGTTTACATACTGCTCCATCACCGTATAGGTCGATTTATCGGGACCGAATATCCGTTCATATGCCCAATTTAGAGGATCCGATTTGTCGCCCTTGCGATGTTTGTCAATATGCCCATGGTAACGTAACTGTTCGGCGTCCAATTTGCTGGTGTTCCCGGTTCTGAACGCATCCCTGATGGCCTGCATGGCCTTGAGGTTCTTGTGGGGATACCCGGTATGGACCAGATTATGCTGCCAATAACCGTACCCACTGACGGACTCGGAGAAGGGATGCATTTCGGCGTCGGGCCCGTAGGACTGGCGGTAGTTGATATTCAGCATTTTGATGAGAGCTTCCGGATAGGAGAATTTCTTGTTCACCACATAGAAAGTAACTACCGGATTGTTGACCAGCTTTTTTGCCGGGGTAGAATCGGCGGAGGGCAGAGGATAGGGGATAAGCTTTGCCCCCGGCTGGGTAGTTTCCAGTTCCCGGATATTGAGGGGCAGGGAGAAGTTCCCGTAGAACAGGCCCGCCTTACCGGAGAGTATCCGTTCCAGGGCGCGATCGTTGTCTATGCTGCCAAAGTCCTGGTCAATAAGGCCCTTCTTGTAAAGATCCGCCAGGACGCCCAGGGCGGTTTTTACCTGGGGCTGGATAGCGCCGTAGGCCAACTGACCGGAACTGTCCCTCTGCCAGCCGTCAGGATGGGCATGGTAGCCTTCGATAAATTCACCCATCCGGCCGGCCCGGGCGGTAAAGAGGTCCCTGGCCAGAAAGAGGCCGGAGGTATCCTTTTGACCATTCCCGTCGGGGTCCCGGTTGACAAAGGCATCGGCGATTGCCAGCACGTCATTGATAGTCTTAGGCTCGGGAAGCCCAAGCTTTTCCCGCCAATCATCCCGGACGTAAAGGACCGACGTATCCGATGTTGAACCCAGGTAGGGCATGGCCATAAGCCGGCCGTTTATCTTGGCAATATCCACCTGGGCCGGATCCATATTCATCATCTCCTTATGCTGGGGGGAAGCATAGGCCTCGTAAATATCCGTCAAATCCCAAATTAGGCCACTCTGGGCCAGCATAGCAAGCTGCTGAGCATTAACGATCATAATATCCTGGAGCTGCCCCGCGGCAATGCTGGCGGTCTGTTTCTGGATAAACTGATCGTTCAGATTTGGGGCAGTCCAATCCCAAACCACGTTGATCCCCAGATCTTCCTTGTTTTTAGTTATCCAGGGGTTATTATCGATGGTATCCCCCGCTTCAAAACGGGTTTCCTCAATATTCTTTGCCGAATGAATGGTGATTTGCGGATTGTACTTCCCCCAGGGATCCTGGGGTCCTGAAGGAAGGGCGGCGCTTGTTCCGGCGCCTCCTTGCTGCTGTGCGGCGCCGGCAAAAACCAGCGGAGAGAAAACCACTCCAAGCAGGAGCAGGCAAATGAGAATCTTTTTCATATAGTTCCTCCAAAAAAATTTAAGAAATTTTAACCCGCTTTTCTGGAGAACGTTATGGGGAAAATTCTACATTTTCTTTAGTTTTATTACGAAATAGTAAGTATACGAAAAGAAGATTTTGTTGCGTACAAATCCGATCCGGGTTAATATTCTTTCATGGGTAAAGAATTTCCCCGGTTCAGGGATATTTCTATTTCCAAGAAAATGTTCCTGATCTTGACAGTGACCTTTCTTATCCCCCTGGTAGTCGCCGGGTTTCTCTTGGTTTGGTCCATCGGGACCAGAGATGCGGAATACGAAACCCAACAGGATATAATAGTGCTGGAGGGCATTGCCCGGGAACTAAGGGGGACCCCTCCGTTCCGCAGAAGAAATTGCGGAACTTTCATCGCCAAGGGTCTGGTAAAGTCCATAATCATCTTTGAAGAAAACCGGGTTATTTTTGAACGGAGGCCGGCGCCGGATTCGGATATTCCCTCCTACCCTGAAGATATACAGGAAGCCATCGAGGCCACCGGCGTCCCTTACTGGGCCCTTCCCAGGGAAATGAATTACTTTTCCGAAACCGTCAGCCCCCTTATGATACCCATCTACCGTACCCTGAACAGCGAACAGGGGGATGAACCCCTGGTGCTTTTTACCGGACTGAGGCTCTATGTCATTGTATTCTTGGCGGTCCTCCTGGGAATCTGTTTTACCGGCGTCTGTCTTATTATGCAAAGGCATTATATCTTTACTTCCCTTAAAACCATGCTGGCGGGAATGGACGAATTCCGGAAGGGTAACCTCCCGTCTACAATGTCCTATCAGGCGGGGGATGAAATAGAGCGAATAAACCGGGAAATAGAGGGGATCTTCAACCGGCTCCACAATCTTATCCGCGAAGTGTATGTTACCAAAATATACAACCAGGAGGCCACCCTCAGAATGCTTACCTCCCAGATCAACCACCATTTCTTATACAACACCCTGGATTCCATCCGGTGGAAGGCAATTCGGAACAAAGACCCTGAAGTGGGGGCACAAATTGAAGCCCTCTCGGATCTTTTCCACCATGTTTTAAACCGAGGAGATGATCTTGTTACCGTAGATCAAGAGATCAAACACCTTGAAACTTATCTTTATATTATGAATTTCCGCTACGGCGACCGGGTAATCTGTAATGTTGATATCCCCAGGGGAGTACGGAACATCCGAATACCCAAGCTTATACTCCAGCCCATTGTAGAAAACGCCATCATCCATGGCATAGAAAAAAAGGTGGGCCCCGGGGAAATCAGCGTCCGTTTAAAAAAACAGGATGAACTTCTTGTGATAAGCATTAGTGATAACGGTAAAGGTATTGATCCTCAAGAGATAAAAAATATGCTCAAGGAGGGAGATGGTTTTCATGAAGGCTTTGCCTTGAAAAATATTGAGAAGCGGATCAAGCTCTGTTACGGTGAAGAATACGGCCTGGAATTCTTTAGTGATCCGAAAAGAGGGACCGAAGTCCGGCTTTCGATTCCCTTGAAAGTAAAGGAGAGGAAAAGTGAAACTCCTTATACTTGATGATGATATCCAAATCAGAGAAGGAATTAAAAACAGCGTGGACTGGGAAAGTTTAGGTTTCGATGAAGTACAGAGTGCCGGCGACGGTCTTGCGGGACTGGTAAGCGCCCGCAAAATGGCACCGGATATTGTCCTTTCCGATGTCCGTATGCCCGGTATCGACGGCCTGGATTTCCTCTGTGAGATAAAAAAAATTTTCCCCCGAATAAAGGTAATCCTCATTTCAGGTTATGACGATTTTGAATATCTCCAGAAGGCTATACGTTACGGGGCCGATGCCTATGAATTAAAACCGGTAAAGATACAAAATCTCCTCCGGCTTGTGGAGGAACTAAAGGAAAAAGTCATCGCCGAAAAGATATCCCCGGATCCGGTAGGTTCGGAAAAGAAAAACACCCCCTTTGCCGATCGGCGTATTAACCAGGCGGCAGCCTATGTACACGCCCACCTCTCGGCAAACCTGAGTATCGGGACCCTGGGGAAAGAACTGCGGATGAGTCCCAATTATTTTTGCAGCCTTTTCAGAAAAAAAACCGGCCTAAGTTTTAACAGTTATGTAAACCGGACTCGTCTTGATGCGTCGGCATACCTGCTGGAACATACGGATCAGCGGATTTATGAAATCGCGGACAATACAGGCTTTAGGGATTCGGTATATTTTACCCAGGCCTTCAAAAAAGCCTATGGTTGTTCCCCCAGCGAATACCGGAAAAACAGGCAAAAAGAGGGATAACATGAAAAATTCCGGAACATTCTAATTTTTTCGCCCTGCTATGGTATGGTTCCGTACCGCGCCGCCTCTCTGCGCCGGAGGAGGAACGCCGGAAGAAAAAAATAGATATGGTTTTAATGATAGAAAGCGAGGCTATAAGCTTGGTATTGGAAAGAGTACTGACCCTGGTTCGCGCCCGGTTTTCCAGGATCAATATTATTTCCCGGGTCAGGGACGACGCCCGGGTAGAGAACACCATAAAAATTCCATTTTTCCCGGTCTTTCCCCTTCCCTTGCGATGCAATGATAAAGGCATGCGGTTATCTGGTATAGTGTAGGAGTTCGGAAGGACAACTACCGGTTGTAGTGGCCCCTGAGGCAAGCAATTGACCCCGTCCTTGCGATTAACAGCCGGCAGTGCAGCTGCTTACGCAGCAATCAGAAAGCATTTGCTTCTTGGGGGCTGGTCCTTAAACCCGGTCAACACCCCGCATAGACGCCTGGTCACAGTATACCGGAGTCCGGCCGGGCAATCACGTTTTCAGGAGTCGCATATGTTGTTTATAGGGATTGATTTACACACGAACCGGTTTACCTGCTGTTACCGGGACGAACG
>JAITRD010000302.1 GCA_031288575.1 Treponema sp.
TGTCCATTATCTTTATTACCCACGATTTGGGGGTGATAGCCGAAATGTGTTCCCGGATTGCGGTGATGTACGGGGGAAAAATTCTGGAAGAAGCCCCGGTGGACGAGCTTTTCAAAAGCCCCGCCCATCCCTATACCCTGGGGCTTTTAAATTCCATGCCCAACCCGGAAATGGACAGGTCCCGTACCCTCAGCCCTATTCCGGGCTCGCCCCCGGACATGATCCGGCCGCCGCCGGGCTGCCTCTTTTCGCCCCGCTGTGTTTACGCAAAAAAGATCTGCGCCCTGGAGACGCCCGCGTATTACAGCCTGGGGGAAACCCGCCGTTCCCGGTGCTGGCTTCACGACCAAAACGCGCCGAAGCCGGGAAATCCCTTTGCCGGCATGGGGGCAAAATCATGAGGTCAAAATAATGGACGATTATATTCTGGAAGTAAAAAACCTGGTCAAACATTTTCCGGTAAAGGGCGGCGGCAGAAAGGTCGTTCACGCCGTGGACGGGGTAAGCCTCAGGATCAAACGGGGCGCTACCCTGGGGCTTGTGGGAGAATCGGGCTGCGGCAAGTCTACCCTGGCGCGGACCATCATCAGGATCTACGATCCCGACTCGGGGGAAATTTTGATCGGCGGCAGGAATATCGCGAATTTGTCCCAGCGGCAGCTCAAGCCGGTCCGCAAAAAAATTCAAATGATCTTTCAAGACCCCTTCGCGTCCCTCAACGCCCGGATGACCGTTAAGGACATTATCGCCGAACCCCTGCGGGTTCACCGGATAGGCGCAACAAAGCGGGAACAGGATGAGCTTGTCTACGAGATCCTTGCCAAGGTCGGGCTGGAACGGGCCCACGCAAACCGTTACGCCCATGAATTTTCCGGGGGCCAGCGGCAGCGGATCGGCATCGCCCGGTCCCTTATCCTGCACCCCGAAATAATTATCTGCGACGAGCCGATTTCCGCCCTGGACGTTTCCATTCAGGCCCAGGTGGTAAACATGCTTTTCGCCTTTCAGCGGGAACTGCGCCTTACCTATCTGTTTATCGCCCACGATCTTTCAATGATCCGCTACGTTTCCGACGATGTGGGGGTTATGTATTTAGGGAAAATAGTGGAATTAAGTTCCGGGGATGAGCTTTATAAAAACCCCCGGCATCCCTATACCCAGGGGCTCATCCAGTCCGCGCCGGCGGCCAATCCTGAAGCGGCGCGGAAGAAAAAAAGCATTCCCATTGAGGGGGATATCCCCAGCCCCATATCCCCGCCGCCGGGCTGCCGTTTCCATACCCGGTGCAAATACGCCGCCCCCCGCTGCAAAACCGAAGAACCGGAACTGAAGGAGACCGGGGCCGGCCATTGGGCGGCTTGCCATCTTTTAGGCTAAAAAACCCCGGGGCACGGCCTCTAAACTTGACCCGCAAAATTCTGTGTAATTTCCGGAAGGGAGGGGAAAATGGCCGGGAAAAATGCTTGTAGAGTCCGCCTCCGCTATCTTCGATACGCTCCGGCGGAGAATTCCAAATATTTTTCCCGGCCGTTTCCCCCTCTCTTCCGGGCCTACCCAATAAAGCAGGTCAAGTTTAGCCTAAAAGGGGAGAACAGCCCCCGAGGTAATAAATTTAACGCCTGAATTGCGGATCAAGTTTAGCCCTCCCGGGAGGGCGCGGGTCATGATTGAAAAAACTCCCCCAAGGATATATAAACGTAGCAGGGAGTAGAAAATGACCGCAAAAAAAAGCCCCGTGCCTTCGGATTTGGAAATCGCCCAGGGAGCTTCCCCGGAACCGATTAGCCGTATTGTTTCCCGCTTAGGGATTCCTCCGGAACGGGTAGAAGAATATGGTAAATATAAGGCGAAAATAGACTGGCGGCTCCTCAAGGAAAAAAATCTGCCCCCCAGACGGGCAAAATATATCAATGTAACCGCTATCAGCCCTACCCCCCTGGGGGAAGGGAAAACCACCACCACGGTGGGGCTTGTTCAGGGCCTGGGCGCTCTGGGCCGGGAGGCCCTTGCCTGTTTGCGGCAGCCCTCCATGGGGCCTACCTTTGGGATTAAGGGAGGGGCCGCCGGGGGCGGTTACAGCCAGATCATCCCCATGGAGGACTTTAACCTCCACCTGACCGGGGACATCCATGCGGTATCCGCCGCCCATAACCTTTGCGCCGCCGCGGTAGACGCCCGGATCTACCACGAATCCCGGTGGTCCGCCTCCTACTTTGAAAAACTTAAACTGCGGCGGCTGGATGTTGACCCCTACGGCGTGTCCATCGGCCGGGTGGTGGATATGAACGACCGGATTCTCCGGCATATTATCCTGGGGCTCGGGACCCGCTCTGACGGCCCCCCGCGCCAGTCCTGGTTTGATATTTCCGTGGCCAGCGAGGTGATGGCCATTCTGGCCCTGGCCGCGGATCTGGGGGATCTGCGGGCCCGCCTGGGCCGTATGGTGGTTGCCCGGGACCGGCAGGGGAAACCGCTCACCGCCGAAGATTTCGGGGCGGCCGGGGCTATGACGGTTTTGCTGAAGGAAGCGCTCAAACCAAACCTTCTCCAAACCCTGGAAGGCCAGGGGGCCTTTGTCCATGCCGGGCCCTTCGCCAATATCGCCCACGGGAATTCTTCGGTGGTAGCCGACCTGATGGCCCTCCCCTATGCCGATTATGTGGTTACCGAAAGCGGCTTCGGCTCCGATATGGGGATGGAAAAATTCTTTGATATTAAATGCCGGGCTTCTTCCCTGATCCCGGACGCGGTGGTGCTGGTCGCGACGGTACGGGCCTTAAAAGCCCACGGAGGGGGCCCCGCGGTAAACCCCGGGAAGCCGCTCCCCGGGGTTTACCGGGAAGAAAATCTGAATCTCCTCCGGGCGGGTTTTGCCAACCTGTGGGCGCATTTGGGCATTATCCGCCGTTTCGGCCTTCCCGCGGTGGTGGCGGTGAATGCCTTCCCCACGGATACCCCCGCCGAATGGGACTGCCTTTGCGCCGAGGCCCTTAAAGCCGGCGCGGCGGAGGCGGTAGTTACCCG
>JAITRD010000309.1 GCA_031288575.1 Treponema sp.
GTGGTAAGAAGGTATTTGAGGAAATCCTCCGCCAGGGCCATATTGTCCTCCAGGCGGAAAAAGGCCGCCTCGGGTTCGATCATCCAGAATTCCGCCAAATGCCGGGTGGTATTGGAATTTTCCGCCCGGAAGGTGGGGCCGAAGGTATAGACCCGGGAAAGGGCGGCCGCGTAGGTCTCCGCCTCAAGCTGGCCCGACACGGTAAGGTAACTCCGCTTGCCGAAAAAGTCCTTCCCGTAATCCGGGGCTTTGCCGGATTTGGCCAGGGCTTCCAGGTCCAGGGTGGTAACCTGGAACATGGCCCCTGCCCCTTCGGCGTCGCTGGCGGTGATGATGGGGGTGTGGACGTAGACAAAGCCCCGGCTTTGAAAGAATTCATGGACCGCAAAGGCCAGGCGGCTCCGCACCCGGGCCACCGCCCCGAAGGTATTGGTCCGGGGCCGGAGATGGGCGATCTCCCGGAGAAACTCCGGGGAGTGCCGTTTTTTTTGCAGGGGATAGGTCTCCGCCGGGGCTTCCCCCAGCAGGGTGATATCGGTGGCGGCCACTTCAAGGGCCTGCCCGGATGCCGGGGAGGGTACGAGCCTCCCCCGAATTTCCACCGACGCGCCGGTGGAAAGGGCCGTCAGCACTGCCCCGGCGGCGGGGGCTAAATTCCCGGACCGGTCAAAGGTGCACTGGATGCCCTTAAAAGAGGACCCGTCGTTTATTTCCACAAAGACCAGGTTCTTCATGTCCCGCTTTGTTCTGACCCAGCCGCGGACAAGTATTTCCTGGGACTCCGCGGGAAGGGATAGGATTTCCTTGATAAGGGGAGGTAACATGGCATTACTATAGCGGTTTTACGCCCCTAGGGGAAGATGTTGCGGGACTCCGCCGTTGAGGGGAGGGTAAATCCGGCGGCCTGTCGCGCCATTGCCGGGGCGCACGAAGAAGCGCGCCAAAACGCCAGGCACGTCCTTAAAGGCGTTTAGGCATCCAAATGAGCCCGCCGGGCGGCAAGGCCCTACATTTTAAGTTTGTTAATCAGAATTTCACGAAATTTCCGGATCGATTCGGATTCAGGGTCCAGGGCAAGGGCGGCTTCACAATCCGCCAGGGCCTGGGGATAGTCCGAAATGTGATAATATGCCTGGCCGCGGCGGTAAAAGCAAAAGGGCTGGTAGGGGTTTATAGAAAGGGACCGGGTAAAATCATCTATGGCGTCGCTGTAATGCTGCAAAACCGCCTGGACAATCCCCCGATAATAAAAAGATTTATAGGAAGAGGGATCCAACTCCAAGGACTGGGCAAAATCATCTATGGCGCCTTCATAATGGGAGCGGGCAAAATTCGCCATGCCCCGGTGTTTATAAATAAGGGAGCTAATGGTATCGTCCGGGCGCATTTCCAGGATGCGGCTGTAAAGACCGATAGCCTCAAGGAACTGCCCCTTGTTATGGGCATAAAGGGCACTGAGAAGGAGATCGTCTATTGAATAGCTGCCGGGAAGTTCCGGCTGGGGAGCTTGATTTACCGGCCCGGTTTTTCGCTCCGCAAAAAGAAGAAGATCGGTAGATTCCTCAATTTTTCTAAAAAAAGAATCCCGCCGTTTCCCCAATTCCTCGTTAAGCTGCCGCTGATAGGTCCGAATTTCCTGGAAAACTATGTCCGCCAGGGAAAGGCTCGCGTTCACCGCCGCTAATTTACGCTTCATAGGCTCATCAAAAGGGGTAAATTCCGCTTTATATACCAGTTCATGTTCCACTTCAGCCCAGGCATTTTGGAGTATGGTCCGAATTTGAATTTCAGCGACCTCGGATCCGCAAAAACCCCGTTTTTTGATGATCCGCTCAGGAATTTTTACCAGCAAATGGATTGATTCATAGCCAAATTCCTTAAAGGTATAGTGGGCGCCCTTCCGGTCTAATTCAACCACGTCAAAGGACCTTTTTATCATATCCTCCGCGGCGGCAAGGTCTTCAAGAAAGGGGCAAATAATCCTGATGCCTATTAAATCGGTAATCAAGGGGGGCTGGCTATCCCCGGCATCACTAAGGATCCGCAGATATTTTTTAAAGTAGCTGTTAAAGTCTTTTGAGCGGCCCTTTACGGTTGGGTGGGAAGGAAGGGTCCTGACCGTCTCTTCAATGCAGGCCTCAAGGTCTTTGGTGGTCAATATCCTGATCTCCCCATGGCGGTTATACATTTCACGAAGGGCTTTTTGATCAGGAATTTTAAAATTTTTCATGCTTTCCCAAAAAAAAGCTGTCTGAAAAGTCCCTTGGGATTTTCAGACAGCCATCTTTCGCCTTATCCGATAACCGTTACATCCAACCTATTCATTGTTGTTATCAGCAGGTGTAGGCGTAAAGGAATTTTGCGGGGCTTTTTTCTGGGATTCCAAGTAACGAAGAACCTGATCGTGACCGAACTGCCTCATTTCCCAATTCTTCTTGTCGGTCTCCCGATCCCTAATGATATTCCACAGAGCCTCGTCATCAATATCCCGATCGGTATCAAGCACTGCTTTATCATAGATAATCTTTACATCTTTAAAATAACCGATGAAATCTCCGCCTTCATCCGCCCCGTTCCTGTGAACGAGGAATCCGCCGAATTTTACAAAAGGAGTTGAAAGGGGATACAGGGGATATAAGCGCAGTTCCCGATTGCGGACTTCCGTAATATAACCCGGATTGTCCCAACGCAGTTCGTTCCAGCCATCGTAATTGAGGTAACCCATAAACATGGTGTGTTCAACGCCCTGATGATCAATCAAAATCACTGAAAGGCCATGGGGGAAATTAAGCCCATAGGCATTAACCGCTACAGATTTAATGGTCCCCACATTTTTGACCACCCCGTAAGCGGCTTGGGTACTATCTACTTTCCCCTCATCATCGGCGGGGGCCTCAAAACGGCTGGGAGCGGTAACGCCATTAGCCTCACCGGGCTGGACAGTGCCGTCATCGCCAACTTCAGCCTGGGGTTCGAAGGCGGGAATGTCAAAGGGGGGTTTAATCGTCGCCCAAGAATTATAGGATTCTACCGGGAAATGGATCCGGACACCCATTACTGTGGCCCATTGTTTGGAAGGAGCTTCCAGGGTATAGCTCCGCACCTGATTTTCCACACTACGGGAAGATGACGCCAGGGCCACCTCCCAGTTGGTTATGGCTAAGGAAGTCTTCATTACCGCCCTTTGATCAGCGGTATAGCTTCCCCCTGCCACACTGGCATAATCCATTACGGTCGCACGGTTTTGATTGAGGACACCCTCATCATTGTTAACACTAATGTCCGCCGTAAGCTTCGAGAAGTCAATCAATATGGCTTCATCAGCAAACAAAGCTCCCACCGTCAACAGCACGATGGCGAAAAGAATGAACATCCGCTTCATTCACAACTCCTTTCAATTACACGGTAATCTAAAAATATACATAATAAAAGTATACGAATAGTACTTTATTTGTCAACATCTTTTAACCTAATATTCTCCAAATACTCTTAATATTCCGGAGAAATCCACCGCCCGCAAATCACCGGCCCGGGAAAACAGCCCGTTCCGGCCCTCCCGTGATTTGCACCTCATGCCCGGCTATAAAAAGCTTAACATCCTTCACAAAGGAAAAATTGCGCCGGATACCCACTTTTAATGTAGCTAAACTTCGAAAAACATCCCCTCCTTCTAAGGGAGGCAGGGCCGCCGGCTCAGAAAGGTCGGCATATACCACCTCATCCCGGTATAATAAAGAACGAAGCCGGGTCTCTTTGGGGAAAAGAGGCGCCGAATCCGGGGAAACCGGCCCTAACAGGGCTTCTTCCACATATCGCCTGATATCAATTTCCCGGGACGACGCATAGGGCAGCATTCGGTCCTCAACTACCGCCATCCCATCAATACTAGAATAAAATACAAAGGTCTGTCTGACAAGTCCCGACAACATGAATTCGGCACAGGCAATGCCGCCTAACAAAAAAAGGTAAATAAGCCGGCGTTTACTCTTATCCCGTAAAAAACCGCCTGTTCCTCCCGGACTTTTCTTAAAAACCATACTCATTGCAACAGGGTAAACCCTCCGGATCGTTCAAATAGGATAATAAAATCGGTTATTCCCTTATATAACGCTTCGGACATTCGCTTCAAGAAGGTCTCATCGGACAAAAAAAAGGCGTCTGTCGCGTTGGTAATAAAGGGCAGTTCTACCAACACCGAGGGCATCCGGACATTCCGGACCACAAACCACTCTTCCGCCTTGATGCCCCGGGAGGGAACGGCGCTGCCCAGGGCTTCGTCAAAGCGTTTCAGGATTAGCTGGGCCATCATGATGCTTTCGGTGGTAAATTCTTCCTCCAGCATGGCGTTATGGATAGAGACAATGTCCTCCGAATTGCCGTATTTGTCCGGGTCAACAATCACGGTCCTCCGGTATTCCGGAGTGAGGTACCAGACTTCATAACCCCGGGCGGTTTTGTTAAAAGAAGCATTAGCGTGGACGGAAATAAAAATAACCGCCTCGTTATCTTGCAGGGGAACCGCGTTGGCGAGGGCAGCCCGCTCTTCCAAAGAGGGAAAGGTGTCTCCCCCCCGGGTTAAAAGCACCTGTTTATCCGGATAGGCGGCGGAAAGCTGCCGGTGAAGTTCCCGGGAAACCTTTAGGGTAACGTCCTTTTCGACAACCTGGAAGGTCTTTCCACCGACAGTATGGGTTCCTATGGCGCCGCTGTCCCTGCCCCCGTGACCGGGATCCACGATAATGGCGGCAATGCGGAAACGGAACCCGTCATCCGGAAGGCTTTGATCCAGCGCAGCCCGGAGGCTGGTCACAAAGGCCTCCGGGAACTGGAGGAGGCCCTTTTCCAGATAGGGCGCGGGAAGGGTCAGGAGATCCCGGCCGTCAATCAAGACCGGGCCCAGTTCCCCCCTGTTCCCGGCCCGGAAGGAAAGATAATGCCCCTCGGCAATGATTACCCCCCCCCGGAAAAAGGGGTCCCACCGGAATTGCAAGGTTTTCAGGGGGGAAGCGCTCAGAAACCGCAGGGCCTCATCCAGGGTAAGGACCTTTTCGGCGGCGGAAATGCTGCTTTGGGCAGAAAGAAAACCCGCAGTCAGGAGGAGGAGGAAACAAACAAAGAAGGGAAGAGGCAAAATCCCCCGGGGCCGCGGGCCTGTCATATCCTTTTATTCCCGGCGGTGCTTTAATTCCCAGAGGAAAGAATCCGCCGCGTAGGCGCCTCCCTGGTATCCGCCCCGGATAAAAGCGGTCCAGAAACGGCGGCCCAGGAAAAAGCCCTTGCCAGGTCCGGTTCCGGCGCTTCCGCCCCCAATCCCGGAGCCGGGGGATCCCCTTTCCGGGCCTCCGCACAGAGGGAGGGGAAGGCCCGTAAGGGCCCTAAGGGCCTCAAGGCTTTCCGCAATCGTCCTGCCGGTATAATCCAGAAGCCCGGAGCCGGTAAATTCCGGAAAGGGGAAAAGGCTTAGATCCGGCATATCCCCCGGAACAGAAGGATAATCCGGTTCCGGCAAGAGCAAGAGCCGCCGCCGGATTTCTTCGGGCAGGGCAAAGCTGTCCGGAGGATAGCCCTGAAAAGAGGAAACCCCTAAGGGGCGCGGGCCGGCCGGGGCAGGGGGAAAGAGGAAACCCTCGGTTTCCTCATCCGGCGCTTCCAGCCGTATCAGGACCATGCGGGCCGCTTTTTCCGCCGCGGCCACCGCGTCATCCCGGCCGGGGGCGGCGCTGATGACATTGCCGCATTTGGTTACGTTATTTACCGGGAAATTGACCCGGCTTCCGGCCCGGACGCGGAGAAAGAGGTCCCGCACAAAGGGAAGGGCCCGGGCTTCTTCCAGCCCTGTAAAACTTTTGACCCTGCCGGGTATGGAAATAAAGGCCCGTTCGGCGCTGGTCCAGGATTTAAGGGGGGTAATGCCCTCAGGTTTTTTACCGAGGGCGACAAGAATGGCCCCCCGGGCGGGCTCCGCCCCGGAGGCGTAGGGATAGGTCCAGCCCGACATATAACCCCCGGAGAGGCGGGCGGCAATTTCCCCAATCATGGGCCCCCGGGGGGTGAGCTTAATATCCCCCTTGGCGGCTCCCCGGGTAATTCCCAGGGCCCTGATGCCCAGGATAAAGGCATTAAGGAGGGCCCCGGCGGTTTTTGTATCCAGATTTGCCGGCATGGTGTGGCCCATTTCAATAAAGTAGGGAGGAAAAAAGATATGCCGGTCCGCAAGGCCGCAGATAACCACCTCCCCTTCTGATACAATGGCGTCCGCCGAAAATTCCGGGCCCGGCATATATTCTTCCACAATGGCCCGGCCGGATCGGGAATAGGCCAGGGCGTCAGTAACCGCGTTCCCCAGTTCCTCCGGGGTATCCGCCCGGCGGCAGCCCCGGGCGCCCATATTGTCCACCGGTTTAACCACCACGGGATAGGCAAAGGGCAGGGCAAAGTCTTCCCCCGGCGGGCTGGTGAGGATGGTAAATTCCGGGGAAGGAACCCCGGCCGCTTTAAAACGGCGGCGCATCCGTTCCTTGTCCTGGGCGTCTAAGGCCGTCTCGTAGGGAATGCCCGGGAGGCTGAGTTTTTCCGCAACCCAGGCAACGGTCGGGGAAAAATCGGTTCCCGCGGTCATAACCCCCGAAAGCCCCCCCTGGGCAATAAGAGAACGGCCCAAGGCCTCGATCCCTTCCTTGTCCTTAAGATCAATCCGCTCGAAACGATCCGCCTGGGCAGCCAGAGGCGCCTGGGGATCGGCATCCACCACCACCGTTTCAAGGCCCATTTCCTTGGCGATCCGGATGGCGGGCCCCTGCATCACCCCCGCTCCCAAAATCAGGATCCGATCACGCTTTTTTTGTTCCATAATTAATTGTCCTCTTTTTTTATCGCGTATGCTTCAAAGGTATCGCCCAGGCGGAATGTCCGGCTTATCCAAAGGAAAAACCGGCAGGCCGGGCCCTGTTTCCCGGTTAAACGGGGGCCCCAGAAGGGAAACCGTTCCGGGTGATGACCGGTAACCCGGATTTTTTTAAGCTCAAACCCATACAAGCCCAAGAGCCGGCGGCAATAGCGGGGAGTCCAGAGGGTCCAATGATCCGGGGGGCTTTTTTCAAGGAACCTAACCGGGGAGGAACGGCCTGAAATCCCGGAAAAAGAGGGGGTAGAAAAAGCCAGGACCCCCCCTTTTTTAAGAAGCCGGCGCAGCTTCCCCAGGACCTGCCGGAGGTCCTGAAAATGTTCTATCACATACCAGAGGGTTACCGCGTCAAAGGCCCCGGGCTGCTCCAATTCCGGAGCCGGAATATCCGGGAAAAAACCCCTTAGGGCGGGAATGCGGAGTTCCTCCCGGACATAACGGATCGCATCCTCCGCGGGATCGATGCCCAAAGGGGCAAAACCTCCTTCCCGGGCGGCGGCCAGAAAGGGGCCGTAGGCGCAGCCGATATCCAGCAGTTTCCGGGGAGAAGCCCCCTTTCCGGGGGAGGGCAAATTTTCCTGAAGCTTCCCTGCCCCGCCGTCCCTGCCAAGGAGTTCCAGAATTTCCTTAAGCCGGCCCTTCCCCAGCTCCTTCAAATGGGGGAAATCCTCGGGATAGGTCTTTCCGTATTGTTTTTTATAAAAATCAAAAAAATAATCGGTTTCGTATTCAATGGGGGGAGGATCGGTCCTGAGCATATACACCATACCGCAGCGGGGGCATTGCCGGTAGGTTCGGCGGGGAAACCGGGCGAGAACCCGGTGATTTGTCCGG
>JAITRD010000033.1 GCA_031288575.1 Treponema sp.
GGTACCGATACTTACCCGCAGATAATCCCCTGTCCGGGGCTTGTCAAAATGCCGGACCAGGATGCCCCGGTCCCGGAGGGCGGCAAAAAAATCCGCCCCCCTTTGGCCGGGGGGGGAAACGAAGACAAAATTCGCCGAGGAGGGGATCACCCGGAAACCCAGGCCGACCAGGGCCGCGGAAACCCGTTCCCTGGTGGCCATGACCCGGCGGTTTATCCCCCCATAGTAGGCCCGGTCCCGGAGGGCCGCGGCGGCCCCCGCCAGGGCCAGCCGGTCCAGGGTATAGGAGTTAAAGGAGTCCCGGATCCGGCAAAGCCCCCGGATGAGTTCCCGGTTTCCCAGGGCAAAGCCCGCCCGGAGCCCCGCCAGGGAGGCGGACTTGGACAGGGTATGAACCGTGAGCAGGTTCGGATGGGCCCCGATAAAAGGAACCGCCGATTGGCCGCCGAAGGCGATATAGGCTTCGTCCAGGACCACCACCCGGCGGCGTTCCTCCTGGAAGCTGAGAACCGGCAGGAGGGCCTCCGGGGAAAGGGCCAAACCGGTGGGGGCGTTGGGGTTGGGGAAGATCACCCCCCCGCAGGGCAGCATATAATCCCCGGGGTTAAGGGAAAAATCTTCCCCCAGAGGCAAAGTACGGAAGGGAATATCCCAGAGTCCGGCGTAAACGGGGTAAAAACTGTAGGTAATATCGGGGAAAAGGACGGGGAGGGCTCCCTTTTCCGCGGCGGACTCAAAAAAGGCGGCGAAAATAAAGGCCAAGACCTCGTCGGAGCCGTTTCCGGCAAAAACCTCCTCCGGGTCCACCCCGTAGGCTTCCGCCGCCGCCTCCCGCAAAATCCGGCAGTCCGGGTCGGGGTAAAGCCGGAGCCCCTCCCCCGCTGCCTCCTGAATCGCCTCGATCACCTTCGGGGAGGGGGGATAGGGATTTTCGTTGGTATTGAGCTTGATAAATTTCCGGTCCCGGGGCTGTTCCCCGGGCACATAGGGGGCGAGGGACCGCGTCCGTAAATTCCAATAGTCCATGGTTTATCCTACTTTTTATGCCGCCGGTCCAGTTCGTCCAGCACTTCCCCGACTTCCACCCCGGCCCGGGTAATCAGGGCGGTGGTAAAATAGAGGAGATCCGCCGCCTCCCAGATAATTTCCTCCCGGGTCTTGGCGGTACACACCTCGCCGGCCTCTTCCATCACCTTTTCCCGGACCAGTTCGTCATCCAGGGTGGCGGTATAGGAACCGGGCCGGGGGTTGCGGAACCGCTCGGCGATGATGGCCTGAAGGTATTCCCAGGTATAACGCCGGTCTGTCCCGAAGCAGCTATAGGCCCCGGTATGGCAGACGGGACCCGCGGGTTCCACCACCGCCAGCAGGGCATCCCGGTCGCAGTCGGCCCGGAGCCGGAGAAGTTGGAGGGTATTCCCGGAAGTTTCCCCCTTCATCCAGAGCTTGTTCCGGCTCCGGCTGAAAAAACAGAGCTTGCCCCGGCGGAAACTTTCGGTCACCGCTTCGGGATCGGCAAAGCCCGTCATGAGGACCTGGCCGTCGGGAGATTGGGCGATCACCGGCAGCAGGCCCCCGGCGTGGCGGGCCTTTTCCCAGTTGAGGGAACGGACAAAGGCGTCGGCCAGGGCGATCTTGCCGGTATAGAGAGCCATGCCGAGCTGGACATCGCAGCCCAGGGCGGCGGCGGCTCCGACTTCTTCCGGGGAGGAAAAGCCCCCGGCAATGGTCAGGGCGCAGGAGACGGCCTCCCGCAGTTTTTTTACCGGGTCAAGGTCGATGCCGGTCATGGTGCCCTCCCGGTCCACGCAGGTAAAGAGGAGTTCCGAAACATAGGGTTCCACCGCCCGGGCGGTTTCCAGGAGGGGAAGCCCCGTGGGGGTTTTCCAGCCGTCTACGAGAATTTCGTAGCCCCCCCCGGCGGTTCCCTTGGCGTCCACCGCGACGATGATCCGCTCCCGGCCTATTTTTTTTACCAGGGCTTCCAGGAATTCCCGGTTTACCCCAAAGGCATACTCCGTATGCCCGGCCGGCCCAGCAAGCCCGGCTTGCCCGCCGGGGGCCTCCTTTTTACCAGGGTTTTTATCGGGGACGCGGAAGGCCGCCGAACCGATGATGATCTTTTTGGCCCCCAGGCTCACCAGTTCCCGGGCCTGTTCCGCGGTCCGGATGCCCCCGCCCACCCGGCATTCGGCCCGGCGGAGCAGGGATTTAACCAGTTCCCGGTTTCCGCCGCCTCCCAGGGCGGCGTCGAGGTCGATCACCGCCACCTCGCCGTAGCGGTCGAATTCTTCGGCCAGTTCCGGGGCGTTATCCCGCCACAGCACCGGTTCCGAACCTTGCCTGAGCTGAACCACCCGGCCATCCTTGAGGTCTATGGAAGCAATTACCATCTGACGCAAACTCCTTTTGATTCGGCGTATTTTTTGATCTCCCGGATCGTGGTTTTTTCAAAATGCAGCAGGGAGGCTACCAGGGCCGCGTCGGCGCCCCCGGCGGGGCCTTTCCCTGGGGAAGGATCCGCCGCCGGGGCAGTTCCGGGGAAGTCCTCCCGGGGGAGCAGAATCCGGGCGATCTGGTCCAGGGTTCCCGCCCCCCCGGAGGCAATTACCGGGACCGGGACGGCCCGCAGAATCGCTTCGGTGAGTTCCCGGTCATAGCCGGAACCGGTGCCGTCGGCGTCGATGGAGTTCAGGAGGATCTCCCCGGCTCCCAGTTCCACCGCCTGGATTGCCCAGGCAACCGCGTCGATTCCCGTGTCCTCCCGGCCGCCGTGGGAAAAGGCATGCCAGGTAAAATCCGGGGCATCCGGCCCGGCATCCTCCCGGGGCGCCCTTTTGGCGTCCAGGGAAAGGACCACGCACTGGCTCCCGTAGGCCCGGGCCATTTCGGAAATAAGGCCGGGGTTTTTCAGGGCCGCGGTACAAACCGAAACCTTGTCCGCCCCGGCGTTCATGGCGTCCCGCATATCCTGGGCGGAGCGGATGCCGCCCCCCACGCAGAGGGGGATAAAGACCTCCGCCGCGACCCGGCTTACCACGTCCAGAAGGGTGGCCCGGCTTTTATAGGAGGCCCCGATGTCAAGGAAGGTAAGCTCATCCGCCCCCTGGTCGTTATAACGCCGGGCCAGATCTACCGGGTCTCCGGCGTCCCGGATGCCCTTAAATTTAACCCCCTTTACCACCCGGCCGTCGTCCACGTCCAGGCAGGGGATGATCCGTTTAGCCTGCATGACAATTAACCTCCCGCCCAGTTTTTTAAGAGTTCCAGCCCCAGGGCGCCGGATTTTTCCGGGTGAAATTGAACCGCCGCCAGGGCCCCCCGTTCCACGGCGGAACAGTACCGCAGGTAATACTCCGCTTCGGCGGCTACCACGGACTTGTCCCCGGGATCGACGTAATAGGAATGGATATAGTAAAAAAAGGAATCTTCCGGCAGTCCCCGGAAGAGTTTTGAGGAAGGCCGGGCCGTGGTCTGGTTCCAGCCGATTTGGGGAACCTTGCGGCCGGGAAAACGCCGGACCGTGCCGGGGATAAGCCCCAGGCCCCGGACGGGCTTGCCCTCCACCGGGGGGGCCTCCTCGGAGGAATCAAAGAGGAGCTGGAGCCCGATGCAGATCCCCAAAAAGGGCCGGTCCGCCCTTATCCACTCCCCCAGGGCTTCGCCGTAGCCGGTTTTTTCCAGGGAGGCCATGGCGGTGGCGAAATGCCCGTCCCCGGGGAACAGGACCCGCTCATAGGGAGATTCCCCGGAGAGTTCCCCGGGCCCCCGGACAAAGCGGGCGGAAAACCCCAGCCCCTTGAGGGCGTTCATCACCGAACCCAGGTTCCCCGCGCCGTAATCCACCACGCCAATCAGGTTCCCCCTCATACGATCACCCCCGGGGGAAAATCCGGAACTTTTGGAAAGCCCGGATCCCGAGCGCCTGGGTTTTCCAGAGAACCCTTGGTGGAGGGAATACGGCCCGCGCCGCGGGGGTCCGGTTCCGAGGCGTCCCGGAGGGCCCGGGCGGCGGCTTTAAAAAGGGCCTCGATTTTGTGGTGATCGCTCCTTCCCCGGAGTATGTCCAGGTGGAGGGTGATCCCCCCGCCCTGGGTAAAACCCTGCCAGAAATCTTCCACCGTGTCGGTTTGGAAGGAGGCGGAGAGGGGGACGCCGGCGGTGAACCCGGCGGAGACGAGGGGTATTCCCGAAAGGCCGGCCTCAAAGGAAAGAGAAGCCCGGCCGGAAAGATCCGCCGCGGCCCGGACCAGGGTTTCGTCCATGGGAAAGAGGCAGCCCCCGGTCCGGCGTATGCCCCGCTTATCCCCCAGTGCCCGGGCAAAGGCCTGCCCCAGGACGATGCCCGTATCCTCCACCAGATGATGCTGGTCCACCTCCAGGTCCCCCCGGGCCCGGATCTCCAGGTCAAAGAGGCCGTGCCGGGCAAAGGCGGTGAGCATGTGCCCTAAAAACCCGATAGGATAATCCAGCCGGGCCTCCCCGGTTCCGTCGAGGTTCAGCTTGACATAAATATCGGTTTCCCCGGTTTTCCGGCTTATTTCGGCAACCCGTGCCATGGTACTCATTAGAGCCTTCTCCTTCGGACCTGCCAGGCCCCTGATACCCCAAGAAACGAAGCGGGGGCAGCGTAAAAGCGCCTCCGGCGCTTTGGAGCGAGGGGGAGCAGCGGCGGAAAGGCAGCGCCGGGGCAAATCCGGGTATCCCTTCCCATGGGGGCGCTACCCCTCAAATATTAGCAAACCACCTTCCGCAGATCGTATTCCAGGATATCCCCGGCGCCGAGCTTCTTCAAGCGGGGAATGATATCCGGGACCTCGCTTTTTTTTACGGCGATTTTTACGGCAAAACCTTCGTCGCCGAAGAGGGGGGCCACGGTGGGGCTCCGCATGGCGGGGAGGCCCGCTACCAGGGGCTGGAAGGCGGCTTTGGACACGTTCATCTCCAGCATCACCATCTCCCGGCCGGCCAGGACCGCCTTAAAGAGCATGGCCAGTTCTTCGATGCGGCTCCGTTTTTCCTGGTCGGCCATGGCGGCCCGGGAGGCCACAAAACGGGTGGAGGATTCCAGAAGGGTGGCGATGATCCTCAGGCCGTTGTCCCGCAGGGTTTGGCCCGAGGAGGTATTGTCGATGATCATGTCCGCGTCATCCGGGGGAAAGACCTCGGTGGCCCCGTAGGTGCGGAGGATCCGGTAATCGTAACCCGAAGCGGAAAGCCAGGCCGAGGCGAGGTTTACATATTCGGTGGCGGCCACCAGTTTTTTTGCCCTGAGGGCCCGGTCGTCCAGGCCGGAGGGGACCGCCGCCACGACGCGGACCCGGTCAAGGCCCAGGTCGAGGATCTCCTCCGTCTCCGCCCCGTTTTCCCGGATCCAGTCCAGGCCGGTGAATCCCGCGTCGTGGCTCCCCAATTCCAGGAGTTCCCCCACGTTCTGGGGCTTCATGAGTTTTATTTCCAGCCAGTCCGCGGCGACCACCGGCCTGTAGGTCCGGTCCGCCAGGTACAGGGGGAAACCCGCTTCGGCAAAAAGCCGGGCAAGGTTGTCAAAGATCCGCCCCTTGGGGAGGAGAATCCGCAGTTTATCCATCCTTTTACTCCAAAAAAAAACCGTGGCCCCGCGGCTGGTTCCGCGAGTCCACGGTTATTATACCGTTTTACCACACCTACACGGTGCCGGATCCCCGCAGCCCAAAAGCGTCTCCATGATGGTGGTGATGATGGCCGGCCAGGGTAAAAATCCGATTCATGG
>JAITRD010000049.1 GCA_031288575.1 Treponema sp.
AAAATCGCGGATAACGGGATCATGCGTTTTATGGATATTCTGCTGGCGATTCCTTCCATGCTTTTGGCCACCGCTATTGTGGCGGCCCTGGGAACGAGTCTGACCAACGTTCTTATCGCTATTTCTATCGCCTATGTTCCCACCTTTGCCCGGACGGTCCGGGCTTCGGTACTGACCATTAAGGATCAGGAATATATTGAAGCGGCCCGGGCCCTGGGGGCCGGGGATTTACGGATCATCTTTAAGTATATTATTCCCAATTCCATGGCCCCCCTTATTGTTCAGGCTACCCTGGGGGTTGCCGGAGCCATCCTTTCCATCGCGGGGCTTTCTTTCCTGGGTCTGGGGATTCAGCCGCCTACCCCGGAATGGGGGTCCATGTTATCCGGGGCCCGCTCCTATATCCGCGAGGGCTGGCATATCACGGTTATTCCCGGGTTGGGGATTATGTCGACCATTTTAGCCCTCAATGTATTGGGCGACGGGCTGCGGGACGCCCTGGATCCCCGGCTTAAAACCTAAAGGGCTGCGCCATGGACAAAGAACGGGAATTGTTGCGGATAGAGGATCTGGTCATCCGCTATGTTACCGATGACGGGGTGGTGGAGGCCCTCAACGGGGTGAGCCTTTTCCTCCGGGAGAAGCATACCCTGGGCCTGGTTGGGGAAACCGGCGCGGGTAAAACAACCCTGGCTCGGGGCATTATGGGGCTTATCCCCAACCCGCCCGGGGAGATCCTGGGAGGGCGGATACTTTTTGAGGGCGAGGATCTGCTTAAAATCGACGAAATAAAGATGCGCTCGGTCCGGGGCAATCAAATTTCCATGATCTTCCAGGACCCCATGACCAGCCTGAATCCGGTAATGACTGTGGGGGAACAGATCATGGAGGTTATCAGGACCCATAACAAGCTGAGCCCCAAAGAAACCCTTGCCATGGCCCGGGATATGCTGGAAATGGTGGGAATCTCCGCCGACCGGATGGGGGAATATCCCCACCAGTTTTCCGGGGGAATGAAGCAACGGGTTATCATTGCCATCGCCTTAGCCTGTAACCCCAAACTTCTTATCGCCGATGAACCCACGACCGCCCTGGATGTAACCATCCAGGCCCAGGTACTGGAGATGATCCGGTCCTTAAAAAGCAAGCTCAACACCTCCATGCTCCTTATCACCCACGATCTGGGGGTGGTAGCCCAAAATTGCGACCATGTGGCGATTATCTATGCCGGGGAGATCGTGGAATACGGCAGCCTGCGAGATATTTTTAAAAGGCCGAAACATCCCTATACCCAGGGGCTTTTGGGGTCTATTCCCAGTCTTGCCCGGAATGTAACGCGCCTGAAATCTATTAAGGGCCTAATGCCGGACCCAGTCAATCTCCCCAGGGGTTGTAAATTCCATAGCCGCTGTAACTACGCCGGGGAATCCTGTATCGCCGTAAGGCCCCCCCTTACCGATACCGGGAAAGAACACCTGGTTCGTTGTCTCTATGCCCGGGACGGTTTCCCCGTAGCTGGAACAACTGAAACAGCCGGAGGAGAAGGGCAATAATGGCCGGAGAAAAAAAAGAGCTGCTCCAGGTGGAGGGGCTTAAAAAATATTTTCATACCCCCTATGGGATACTCCATGCGGTGGATGATGTCAGTTTTACCGTCATGAGGGGAGAAACCCTGGGCATCGTGGGGGAAAGCGGCTGCGGTAAAAGCACCCTGGGCCGGACCATATTGCGGCTCCAGGAACCCACCGCTGGCAGGGTGTTTTTTGAAGGGTACAACATTTTAACCTACGACAAAAGGAGCATGAAGGCCCTGCGCCGGGACATGCAGATCATTTTCCAGGATCCCTTCGCCTCCCTGAACCCCCGGATGTCGGTGAGTGAAACCATCTGCGAAGCCCTGCTTATCCAGAAGCTCTATTCCCCCCGGGACAAAGAGGGGTTGCGGAAACGGGTTCTGGAATTGATGGATATGGTGGGTCTTGCCCCCCGGCTTATCAATACCTATCCCCATGAGCTTGACGGCGGACGGCGGCAGCGTATCGGCATCGCCCGGGTCTTGGCCCTCAACCCAAAACTTATCGTTTGTGATGAACCGGTAAGCGCCTTGGATGTGTCGATCCAGGCCCAAATCCTCAATCTGATGCAGGATCTTCAGGACGAGTTGGGCTTTACCTACCTCTTTATTACCCACGATTTGTCGGTGGTCAAACATCTTTCCGACGATATCCTGGTCATGTACCTGGGGCAGATGGTGGAAAAGGCCCCGGCGGCGCTCCTCTTTGAAAAACCCCTTCATCCCTATACCCAGGCCCTGCTTTCGGCCATTCCCGTGCCGGACCCGGATTTTGAAGCTCGGCGGGTTATCCTCGCCGGGGAAATTACCTCCCCCATAGAACCCGCGCCAGGTTGCCGTTTTGTCAAACGCTGTCCCCGGGCCCGGGAGTCCTGCCTCGGCGTTGATATCCCCTTCCGGAAGCTTGAAGAAAATCATTTCGTGGCCTGTACGACGGCATAAGGCCGGGCCTTTTTGAGCGGGAAACCTCCCGGGAGAACTTTAGGTTTCCGGGGTTTTTATACATTATTTTTTGGAGGAATTACATGAAAAAAGGAATTTTGTTAATCTTGGCTGGCATCCTGGTATCGTCCGCAGTCTTCGCCGGCGGCGGAACCCAAGGGTCCGCAGGCAGCGGCGGAGGCATCTACAAGGACACCATTACCTGGGGCCAGGGGGCGGATATTACTTCCTTTGATCCCCACATCGGGAAGGAAACCCCAGCGGTACAGGTTACCAATCATATCTTTGATACCCTGTTGGAGGTTGACGCGGTTACCAACGAACTGAAACCCCAGATTGCCGAGCGCTGGGAACAATTATCCCCCACTTCTTACCGTTTTTTTATCCGGCGGGGAATTAAATTTCATGACGGAACGGAACTTACCGCGGCGGATGTAAAATTCTCTCTGGACCGGGCCATTAATACCCCGGCAGTGGCGTATATTGTGGACTTTATTTCCAATGTGCAGATCGAAAACCCCTATCAGGTGGTGGTGAATACCCATGCGCCCTACGGCCCCGCATTGCGGAACCTGGCGGTGCCCTTTGCCGCCATTGTGCCCAAGGCCTATGTGGAAGCGAACCCCGACGGCCTCCTGCAAAAGCCCATCGGTTCCGGCCCCTATAAGTTTGTTTCCTGGAATCAGAGCGATTCGGTACG
>JAITRD010000278.1 GCA_031288575.1 Treponema sp.
GGCGTTTATGTGGCCCCGGATTGCCGGGGTTTGGGCATTGCCTGCCGCATGGGCGCCGTTTTTACCCGGGAACTGATCCGCGCCGGAAAGGGTTTAAGCCTTTTTGTCAAAAAAAGAAATTCCCCGGCCCGGGCGGTATACCGCCGGATTGGCTTTGAATGTTTGGAAGATTATCGGATATGCTATTATTGAAAAAGGGTAAGGAGTATTTATAAATGTCAGCAAATTTTACCGCCAAAACCAGAGACGCGGGGAGTTCCGCCGTGAAATTTTCCGGCAGGAGAATTTTGTTTCCGGCGATAGCCTTCCTCCTTTTGGCGGCAGGCGCCTGTTCGGCAAAGTCCTTCTCCGGCTCCGCGGCCTATTCCGGCGGCGGCAGCCCGGCCCGGGCCTTTTCTTACGACACGGCAGCCGCGCCCGCAGCCGCTTCGGCGGAGGTCGGCCTGAGGGGCGCCGGGGCAATACTGCCGGAGGACGGAACCGTGCCGGAGGCCGCCGGGCAGGAACGGAAATTGGTGCGGGAGGCGGAACTCCGCCTCCGGGTACAAGACCCGGAGGCCGCGGAAGGGCCCCTCTTTGCGGCTATGGAAACCCACAAGGCCTATGCGTCAATGGTACAGATCTATGAAAATTCTCGGACCTATGCCATCCGGGTTCCCCAGGCTTCCTATGAGGCGTTCCTGGGGGAGGTAAACAGCATGGGGAAGGTGCTTTACCGCACCGAAAGCACCGAGGACGTGACCCTCCGGTATTATGATCTTGAGGGGCGGCTAAACACCAGCCGGGAATTGCTCAGGACCTTTCAAAATTACCTGGGCCAGGCGAAAAACATTGACGAAATCATGACCGTAGAGCGGCGGATTGCCGAATTACAGGCGGAAATAGACCGGCACGGGACCCGGCTCCGGTCTTTGGCGAACCAGGTGGATTATGCTTCCATTAATCTTGAGATTGTGGGGCCCGCCGCGATTTCCTCCTACGCGGCCCCCTCCCTGGGAGAACGGCTTGCCGGATTGTTTCAATCCTTCGGGACCTTTGCTTCCCTGGTTTTGGTGATCCTGACCGGGCTGGTTATCTACGGCATACCGGCAATTCTGCTTTTGGTCCTCCTCTTTTGGCTTCTTTTCGGGAGGATCGGCGTGATAAAAAAACTCTGGCGCCTCGCGGCGGGGAAAAAGGAAAAATCCTCTTTGTCAGGGAAGGAAACAGGGCGGGAGGAAAATGTTTCCCTATGAAATACCTTTACGAAACCCATCTGCATACCAGCCAGTCAAGCGCCTGCGGGGAAACCCCGGGGCATGAGTATATTTCCCGTTACAAGGCCCTGGGGTATACGGGAATTATTATAACGGATCATTTTTACCGGGGTAATACCGTGGCGGACCGCTCCCTGCCTTGGGAAAAATGGGTGGACCGTTTCTGCCGGGGCTTTGAAGATGCCCGGGAAGCGGGGGCCCGGCAGGGCCTGGATGTTTTCTTCGGCTGGGAGGAAACCTTTGAGGGGGATGACTACCTGGTTTACGGTTTAGACCGCCAATGGCTTCTGAAACACCCCGAAGCCGCCTCTTGGACCCGGGCGGAACAGTATCAATGGGTAAGCCATTTCGGGGGTTGCGTGGTCCAGGCCCATCCCTTCCGCCAGCATTATTACATTGACTGCATCCATCTTTCCCCGGAATGGGTACACGCCGTGGAGGCCGCCAACGCCGGTAACAACGAACAATCCTACGACGCCCTGGCTAAACGGTATGCGGAAAAACTAGGCCTCCCGGTAACCGCCGGTTCGGACATTCACCGTCTGGCGGACGTAAAGGAGGGGACCGCCTTTGGGGTATACCTGGACAAAAAGATGGAAACCATTGCCGATTACGTGGAGGCCGTTAAAACCGGAACCATTGCCGGCCTCCGCATAAGCGAAGGCCGCTGTGATTACCGGGGAAACGAAAGGGTCAAATTGCCGGTGCGTATCCGGGACAAGAGGGGCCGCCCCATTCGGCAGGACCTGGAGAGTTTCTTGGCCTAACCCATGGAACCGCGGCATTTCGTCCGAAAATGACTTCTTAAGCCCCCGCCAAAAATTCGTTCATGGCAGCCGCGGCCCGGCGGCCTTCGCCCATGGCAAGGATGACCGTGGCGGCGCCGAGGACGATGTCGCCTCCGGCGTATACCCTTTCCAGGGAGGTTTTTTGCTTCCCGTCAACGAGAATTCTTCCCCGGCCGTCGGCGTGTAAATCGGCGGTGGTTTTGGTAAGCAGGGGGTTAGACTCGTTTCCCAGGGCGACGATCACCGTATCGCAGGGGAAAAAATATTCCGAACCGGGAACGGGGACGGGGCTCCGCCGGCCGGAGCGGTCCGGTTCTCCCAGCTCGAATTTTTGCAGTTCCATGCCCGTTACCCGGCCTTTTTCATCGCCGGTCATTTTGTTGGGGTTCCGCAAAAAATCAAAAATAACGCCCTCTTCGGCGGCGTGTTCCACCTCTTCCGCCCGGGCGGGCATCTCCTGCCGGGTCCGGCGGTAAATAACGTGGACTTCCCCGGCTCCCAGGCGTAGCGCGGTACGGGCGGCGTCCATGGCGACGTTACCGCCCCCGATGATGGCGGCGATTTTGGAGGGGAACATGGGGGTTGCCGCCTTTTCGGTTTCATAGGCTTTCATCAGGTTGGACCGGGTGAGGTACTCGTTGGCGCTGAAGACCCCTACCAGGTTTTCCCCGGGGCAGCCGAGGAACTTCGGCAGCCCCGCCCCGGCGCCGATAAAGACCGCCCCGCAGCCGTCTTCTTCAAGAAACTGCCGCAGGGTCCGGGTTCTTCCTACCAAAAAATTCGTTTCAAACCGCACCCCGATTTTTTGCAGAACCTCCGTTTCGGCCTGAACAATAGCCTTGGGAAGCCGGAATTCGGGAATGCCGTACACCATAACCCCGCCGGGTTTATGGAGGGCCTCAAAGATCGTAACCCGGTGGCCCTCCCGGGCCAGATCCGCCGCAACGGTAAGCCCCGCCGGGCCGGAGCCGACAACCGCCGCTTTTTTCCCGGTTCCGGCCTTTACCGGCGGCAGGGTTACCTGCCCCGTTTCCCGTTCCCAGTCCGCGGCAAACCGTTCCAGCCGCCCTATGGCGACAGCCTTATCGGCGTTTTTAAGGCTTTTCCCCAGGGTACATTCCGCCTGGCATTGTTTTTCCTGGGGACAAACCCTGCCGCAAACCGCGGGGAGGAGATTGGTTTCTTTGATGATATCCACGGCGGCCTTAAAATTCCCCCGCTGAATTTCGGCAATAAACCGGGGAATGGGAACCTGGACGGGGCAGCCGGCGATGCAGGGGGCATTTTTGCAGCCCAGGCAGCGTTCCGCCTCCAAACGGGCCTGGGCCTCTCCGTAGCCCAGGGCTACTTCGGCCATGTTTTTACACCGGGCTCCGGCATCCTGGACCGGCATTTCCTGGGCAGGAATGGTCAGCCGGTCCCGGGGGCTCAGGGCCTCTCCCCGGGCTTTCCTGACCAAAAGGGGCCTTAGCAGGGCTTCCGCCTCGATATTTAACCGCTCCGCCCGGGGATTTTCCTCCCGGAGAGTCGATGCCTGGCTCATAGGGCGCCTCCTTGTTTTTTTCCCGCGCCGGCAGGAACCGGGTGGGGTTCAAGACCCAGCCCAATATGGCAGTCATGGTGATCCCGGTCTTCCCGATCCTTAAAGGCCCGCATCCGGGTCATCATCGTATCAAAATCCACCTGATGGCCGTCAAATTCGGGGCCGTCCACGCAGACAAATTTCGTCTCCCCCCCGACGCTTACCCGGCAGCCCCCGCACATCCCCGTTCCGTCGATCATAATAGTGTTAAGGGAAACCATGATAGGCACCTGCAATTCCTTAGTTACGGCGGCGCAGAACTTCATCATGACCGGGGGGCCAATCGCCACAGCCAGATCGGGCTTGGGGGAGGCCCCGCAGAATTCCTTGAGGGGTTCGGTTACCAGGGCCTTCCTGCCGTAGGAACCGTCATCGGTTACGATGATCAATTCGTCGGCATATTTCCGCATCCGGTCCTCGAAGATAACCAGCTCCCTGGTCCGGGCCCCGATAATAACGGTTACCCGGTTGCCCTTTTCTTTCATAGCCTGGACGATGGGGAAAAGAGGGGCGACCCCGATGCCGCCGCCGACGCAGACCACGGAGCCGAATTGTTCGATATGGGTGGGGTTCCCCAGGGGGCCCAGGATGTTTTCCAGATAGTCCCCGGGGTTTTTAAGGGCCAAACAATGGGTAGTGGCTCCCACGGTCTGGAATACCATGGTAATAGTCCCCGCGGTACTGTCCGCGTCGGCTATGGTTAGGGGAATCCGCTCTCCCCAATCGGTGTCAAGCTGAAGAATCAAAAACTGCCCCGCTTTCCGGGCCCGGGCAATAAGGGGAGCTTCCACGGT
>JAITRD010000106.1 GCA_031288575.1 Treponema sp.
TCAGGAGAAATGAATGGGTTTGAATATTATAGTTCTGGTAAAACAGGTGCCGGATACCCAAAATATTACCGGCGATGCCATGAAAGAGGACGGAACCGTCAACCGGGCCGCCCTGCCGGCGATTTTTAACCCCGAGGACCTCTATGCTTTGGAAGGGGCTTTGCGGCTCAAGGACCGGATCCCCGGGACCCGGGTGAATGTCATCACCATGGGGCCCCTGGCGGCCGCGGTGGTGTTGCGGGAATGTCTGTACCGGGGGGCGGATTTTACCGCCCTGATAAGTGACCGGGGTTTTGCTGGGGCGGATACCCTGGCCACTTCCTATGCCCTTAAATGCGCAATCGAAAAAATTGGAAAATACGACCTGGTTTTTTCGGGCCGCCAGGCCATTGACGGCGATACCGCCCAGGTGGGCCCCCAAACCGCGGAAAAACTGGGGATCAACCAGATTACCTGCGTCTCGAAGATCGAAAAGATCGACCCCGCCCAGGGGGAAATTGTTGCCCGCCGCTCCGTGGAAGGGGGCTGGGAACGGGTCAAAGCCCGGCTTCCGGTCCTGATTACCTTCACCGACGAAGGGGAGCCCCCCCGGCCGGCATCGGCCAAGCGGCTGATGAGCTATAAGCGCGTAAGCCCCCAGCCGGAAACGGCGGAATCCGGGGCTTCTCCCGGTTCCGGCCCGTCCGCCCTGGCCCTTTGGGATATCGCCGCCATCAAAGCCGATCCGGTGCAGTGCGGCCTTTCGGGGTCCCCCACCAAGGTTAAAACCATCAATTCGGTGGTCCTGACCGCCGGGGAGATCCGGTACATCGACGCCGGCGATCAGGGTGTCGCGGGGCTCGTCCATGAGCTTATCGCCGATCATACCCTGGGCTGAGAGAGGAGAAACAAAAAATGAGCAGAGAAAACAGCGTTATGGTATATATCCAGCAAGACGGCGGGAAGATCGCCGAGGTAAGCCTGGAACTGGTATCCAAGGCCCGGGAACTGGCGGACCAGTTGGGGGTTTCGGTGAGCGCCGCCCTCTTTGGGGAAGGGGTTGCCGGGGAAATCCCCCGCCTTGCCGCCCTGGGGGCCGATGTGGTTTACCTGGTCGAAGACCCCCGGCTTAACCATTACACCCCCATCCCCTACAGCAAACTGATGATCCAAACCATTACCACCTATAAACCCCAGATCGTGCTCTACGGCGCTACCACCGGAGGCCGGGATCTGGCCCCCCGGGTGGCATCCCATTTAAAGGTGGGCCTGACCGCGGACTGCACGGACCTTAAAATCGGGGATCATATACAAAAAGAGCGGGAATATAAAAACATCCTCTACCAAATCCGGCCCGCCTTTGGGGGCAATATCATCGCCACCATCGTCAGCCCCGAAAAAAAGCCCCAGATGGCCACGGTTCGGGAAGGGGTTATGCGGATGAACGCCCCCGATCCTTCCCGGAAGGCGGAGCTTGTCCGCCTTTCCTCCCCCCTGGGGGAAGGGGATTTCCCCACGGAGATTATCGAGCGGGTTCTGGAAGAAAAAACCGTCAACCTCAAGGGGGCGAACATCATCGTTTCCGGCGGCATGGGGGTGGGGAGCAGGGAAAATTTCGCCCTCATCCGGGAACTGGCGGAGGTCCTGGGGGGTGAAGTCGGGGCCTCCCGGGCGGCGGTGGACGCGGGGCTCATCGGCAAGGAACACCAGGTGGGCCAGACCGGCACCACGGTCCGGCCCAAGCTCTACATTGCCTGCGGCATTTCCGGGGCCATCCAGCACCGGGCGGGGATGGACGGATCCGCCCGGATCATCGCCATCAACACCGACCCGGAGGCGCCTATTTTCAGCATAGCCCAATACGGTATTGTGGGGGACCTTTCCGAGGTGATTCCCCGGATGATCAAAGCCTATAAAGCCAGGGTTTAAGACGCCGCCCAGGCATTTTATTAAGAAGGAAACCATCGTGGAAAATTTTTTAACCGATAATGAAGATATTCTTTTTCATCTGGAACATATTGATCTGGACCGGATCGTCCGCCTCAAGGAGGAGGACTTTAAAGATGCCGGCCGTTACCCCTACGCGCCCAAGGATGAGCAGGACGCCCGGGAATCCTACCGGCTGGTCCTGGAGATCGTCGGCGGCATCTGCGGGGAATATATCGCCCCCGCGGCTCCCCAGGTGGATGAGGCGGGGCCGGTCCTGGCAAACAACCAGGTAACCCTGAATCCGGCCACCCAAAAGGCCATGGATATGTTTGCCCAGGCGGACCTTATGGGTTTTTGCGTTCCCCGGCAATACGGCGGCTTGAATATGCCCACCACCATCCTTTCGGTTGCCGCGGAAATCATCGCCCGGGCGGACGCCTCCTTCCTCAACTTCGGCCTGCAGCAGGACATTGCCGAAACCATCAACAAATTCGCCTCGGAGGAACAGAAACAGGCGATCCTTCCCCGGCTCTGCTCCGGCGAATGGGGCTCCTCCATGATCCTGACCGAGCCCGACGCGGGGAGCGATCTCCAGGCGGTAAACCTCAAGGCGGTTTTATCCAAGCAGCCCGGGGAGGAGGGGAAGTGGTACCTTTCCGGGGTAAAGCGGTTTATCACCAACGGCTGCGGCACCATCGGCCTGGTATTGGCCCGGAGCGAGGAGCAGGGTTCCGAGGGGCGGAGCCTCCGGGGCGCCCGGGGGCTTTCCTTTTTCCTCTACGAGCGGGACGACAAGATGATCATCCGCCGGCTGGAACATAAGCTGGGGATCCACGGGTCCCCCACCTGCGAGCTTCAGTTTAACAAGGCCCCGGCCCAGCTTGTGGGGGAACGCCAGCGGGGGCTTACCCGGTATACCATGTGGCTTATGAACAACGCCCGGCTGGGGATCGCCGCCCAGGCGGTGGGGATCGCCGAAGCGGCTTACCGGGAGGCGGACCTTTACGCGGCTAAGCGGGTGCAGTTCGGTCTTCCCATACGGGCCCTTCCCCCGGTGTTTGAAATGCTTACCGAGATGAAGGTGGCCATCGAAGCGGGCCGGTCCCTCCTTTACGAAACCTCCCGTTTTGTGGACCTTAAAGAGGGGCTTGAGGAATATTCGGACAAACACCCCGAAGAGAAGGGCGAAATCATCGAGGAAAAAAAGAAATACGCCAAGCTGGCGGGCTTTTTTACCCCCGTGGTCAAGGCCTATGCCAGCGAAATGGCTAATAAGGTCGCCTACGACGCCATCCAGATCCACGGCGGCACGGGATACATGAAGGAATTTAACGCCGAGCGGCATTACCGGGACGCCCGGATCACCAATATCTACGAGGGTACTACCCAACTCCAGATCGTGGCCGCCATCGGCCCGGTGAGTTCCGGCATTGCCCAGGGGATTCTGGACGAATATGACCGGGCCGATTATTCCCACAGCCCGGAATTGCTGGTCAAGGTCCGCGCCGCCCGTAAGCTCTTTGACGAAACCCTGGAATACGCCAAGGCCTATAAGGGCCACGAGCAGTTTGTTACCTACCATTCCCGGCGTCTGGTGGAAATGGCCACGGATATCATCCAGGCCTATCTCCTCCTGCGGGACGGGACCCACAGCGAGCGGAAGCGCCGGGTGGCGGCGATCTTTATCGCCAAAATGGCCCCCCGGATCGAGGCAAACCGGAATTTCGTCCTCTCCGAAGACGGGACCCTCCTTAAAAATTACGGGGAAGTCATCGGCGGCGTATAAACAAAGACCGGTTTACCCGCGAAGCGCCCCAAGGCGCTAGCGGATAAAATTGGTGACTATCCGCTTTTCCCTTTCGGGGAGGGGCACCTTGTCCCGGGATGCCGCCAGGCTTTTTAACAGCCAGGCCATATTGGCCCCCAGGGTCCGCATGATCTGTAGGCCCTCCTCATCCCGTTTGACCTCCTCCGGGTTATTGCCGTGGACGGCGTTCCAATACTGGGAGGAAACCACCGGCATCTGATTGATGGTAAAATATTTGTTCAGCCGGTCAAAGGCGGAGCCCGCCCCGCCCCGGCGGCAGCTTACCACCGCCGCCCCGGGCTTGCCGGCAAAGGCGCCGTGGTTTGAATAAAAGGCCCGGTCCAGGAGGGCGCACAGTGCCCCGTTGGCCCCGGCGTAATATACCGGCGAACCGATGATGAACCCGTCGGCGGTTTGTGCCCTTTCAG
>JAITRD010000197.1 GCA_031288575.1 Treponema sp.
GGTATAAGTCGTTGTATTATAATGAATTAGAGGTTTCACGGAAAACAAAAAACACTTTAGCAACGACATAGTAACAATAACCATATCACGGAGAAAGCGGGTTGTCAATTAAACAAAAATTACCTGCCGGGAGGGAAAAATCCCCAGGGGGGACACGCTTGCTTTGCGCAAGAGGATTTTGTCTTAGTCCTTGAGGGTTAGATGGCGCAAAGCTTCGGTCAAGTGCCCCCCTGGGGATTTTTCCCTCCCAGCAGGCCTTTTTGTTCCTTTTTGGGGGCGGAGGGTTTTTTTGGCGGGGGAGGGAAGGCACAGGCGAATTGGGACGGGCTTCGCCTTCCAATTCGCCTGTGCCGCCTTTAATCGGCTTTTTACGGATGCCAAGGATCCGGTTGAACGGAACAAGGCGCTGGCCCCCTCTGTTTTGGGCGCGGTTGGCGCCGGGCGTCCCCTTTCCCCGGGGATCAAGCGGCTCCGGCGCCGCGGTTACTGTAAGAGGCTAATATAGGCATTTATGGCGTCAATCAGCTCTTGTTTGTCATTTTCATTTTGGGTGGCGGAATTCCACCAACTTTCAAAACCATATTCAGAAAACATATTCCTCAGCGATTGGGCGCTTGCCTTTACCGAATCGTTTCCGGGACCGGGATGGGCCTCGCAATAGTCGATGATTTCGTCCAGTTTGTCGAGTACCTCTTCATAGCTGGCGTCGTCGGAGAGTTTAGCGGGCTTGCCGCCACCGCTGCTGCCCCCTCCGCTGCCGCTTGCAATGCCGGAGGTTCCATGCCCGGGGTCGCTAAAGGTTCCGCCCTCGCACGCGGCAAGGGACGCCAAAATCAGGAGCGCCAGGGCCGCCTTAAAAACCACCGCAAGTTGTTTCATTTTCCGCCCCCTTAAAAGGCAACACCAGCGCTCAGGCCCGGCTGCCAGCCAAGGGGCGTGGGGATGCTAACCGTGCTTGGCGTTTTTGCGTAGACAAAGGCCATGGAAGGCTCAATAAAGAATTTGGAGCCGAGCACCAGCTTGTAGCCCGCTTTGAGGGAGATGGTGAATCCGGTGAAGCCCCCTTTTTCCGAATCGGTTTCCCCGTCCAAAGAAAATATATTGAAGCCCAGGCCCGCGTCAATAAAGAGCTTGTCCAGGCCGGAGGACTGGGGATACCAGCGCCCGTGGGCGGCAACGCCGAAATAGAGGATGTCGATCTTCGCCGCCTCGCCGAGATAGAGGTCCGCCGCCGCTCCAATGGTGAAACGGGGGTGTACCAGGTACTCGAAATTCGGCGCAAGGACGAACAGCGAGTTGTCCAGGTCGTTGTCCGACCAGATAAAGCCCTTGACCAGGGGGAACGCGTCCAGGCCTACGGCTGTTTTCGCCGTGCCCTCCTGGGCGCACAGAACGCCGGTGACGGCTGCCAGGATCAGCAGCCCCAATAGGATTCGCTTTGCCATATCTCAACTCCTTGAGGTTTGATCCGTTCAAACCTCCCTTTTGATGTGCCCGCCCGAAAGGGCAAGGTTTGCGGTTAATAGGGCAGGTGTTTTATACTTGCTATAAGCAATGACATAAAATACATAATATAGCAAGTGGTCAATCGCTACATTTCAACTAAAATTTTTAGGATGAAGGCAGATTTAGAGCCTGTCCGGAAAGTTCTGGCGGGAAACATCAAGAGGTACCGGAAAAATTTGGGGTATACCCAGGAAAAACTCGCTGAAAAGGCCGATTTATCGGCCCAGACCCTGAACGACATTGAGGGCTGCCGGAGGTGGGTAAGCGCCCAAACGATGACCAAACTGGCAAAGGCCCTTCATGTCGCCGAATACCAGCTTTTGGTGCCGGAGGACGGGGACGAGGATGAGGATCCCCCCAGGTCATCCATGAAGGGCCTTCTTTTATTGCAGAATAACATTATCCATACTATTAATATTCAATTCGACAAGGCAAAGGACTCAGGCGATTTTGGCTGACCGGGGAATTGGGCGGCGGCATCCTTTTTCGGGGCTGAACATCAATCCGGGGCAAACCTCCGGTACAGAATCCGAGTCCCCTCGTCCCAGCCGGGTTCGGGAATTTGTTTTATAAGGTATTTAACGGAACAGCCGCCGACGATTTGTCCGGCCTTGATATACATCCAGTCCGAAATAAGCTCCGCCTCAAAGGGGACGACATCCCCGGCCTGGAGGGAACTAATGTAGTAGGGCCGGTTGGAAAGGGTTCCGTAATAACGGCCGTCCTCAAAAAAGATATCCTCCAGCCAGATATGCTCATAACCAAAGGCGCTCCCCGGTTCCGCCTGAAAGGGGTATTTTACCCGGAAATCCCCCTCATCCGGCCCGGGGTCCGACATTTTGCGGGCAAATTCCGGGAAACTCTCCCGGGCCTCCCGGCTGATCTGGTTCAGCCCCTCGTCTTCCCCGCTTATGTGCCGGGTCGGGCTTTCCGCGGCCTGGGGGGCCTTTTTTGCGCAGGAGAGGAGGAGGCAGCAACAGGCAAGGAGAAAAACCGGCTTTTTCATCCTCCCCTTATTATACCATACCGGCTTTATTTAAACAGGCTGTGAATCTCCCGAGCGTACAGGTCGTTTATCCGGTGGCGCAGCAGTTCCTGTTTCGGGGAAAGTTCCGTTCCTATCTCAAAGGCTTTGGGGATGAGGCGGAATTTAAAGATCCGTTCAAAGGGTTTAAAGCCGTTGCGGGGGCCCACCAGGTCCGCCACCTCGTTGGCTACCACCTCGTAAATCTCCGGCTGCTGGAGGAGGAGTTCATAATCCACGATGGGGATGTTGTTTTCCTCCGCGAAGGCCGTCACCACCCTGGGGGCCGGAACGATAAGGGCGGCCAGGTATTTTTGATCCTGCCCCAGCACGATGCAGTGGGATATCCACTCGCTTTCCCGGATTTTTTGTTCGATAGGCACGGGCTCCACGTTTTCCCCGCCCCGGAGCACGATGGTATCCTTGGCCCGGCCGGTAATCTTCAGTTCGCGGTCCCGGGTCATCATGCCGATATCCCCGGTGTTGACCCAGCCTTCCGGGGAAAGTATGGCGGCGGTCGCTTCGGGTTTCTGGTAGTACCCCTTCATCACCTGGCCTCCCCGGACATGGATGATGCCGTTATGCCCCGGGGGCAGGGCCTCCCCCTTTTCGCCGGTGATTTTCACCTCGGTTTCCCGGATAATCTGCCCCACCGTGCCCCGCCGGGCCTTGCGGAACTGCCGGGCCGTTACGATGGGGGAGGTTTCGCTCAGGCCGTAGGCCTCCTGCAGCCGGAGCCCCAGGGCGTTAAAGAAGTGATCCACCTTGGGGGGCAGGGTGCCTCCGCCGGACAATCCCGCTTTAAAACGGCCCCCGAGCTTTTCCTTTATCTTTTTGAACACCAGCAGGGAGGCGGCAGCCCGGAGGGGCATAAAAAAAAGCCAGGGGAGAAACCCGGATACGGCGTCAATAACCCGGATACGGCCGTGGAAATTGGGGATAAGCCCGAAGGTGAGATCCCGAAAATAGGTATCGGCCAGGGCAAGGGACACAAAAAAATCAAAAATCTGTCTTTTGAATTTCCCGTATTGTTTGATGTTCCGATAAATTCCGTCCATGATCGCCTCCCAAATCCGGGGCACGCTGACCATCCAATGGGGCCGTACCGCCTTAAAATCCTCCAGGAGGATCGAGGCAATGGGCTTGGAATAGGCCACGCCGCTTTTCGTATACACAATGGCATATTCAATGACCCGCTCAAAGACATGCCAGACCGGCAGGACCGAAAGCCAGATATCTCCGGCTTTGACATCAAAAATATCATAAAAAGAAGGAAGCTGATGGAGAAAGGTCCCATGGCTCAGCATGACCCCCTTGGGCTCCCCGGTGGTGCCGGAGGTAAAGATGATCGTTACCAGGTCGTCCCGTTTGCCCTTGTCGATTTCGGCGTCCACCTCCTGGGGATAAAG